>CANQSE010000028.1 GCA_947626405.1 uncultured Acetatifactor sp.
TCCGCATATATACAAAGAAATGGAGCCAAAAGAAGGCTCCATTTCGCATTTACAAGTGGCAAACTCGGGTTATAACAATCAAAACGGCAAATGTCATCTTTTTTATAAAAAACAGGAGCCGCCTCCAGTTTTGAACGGAATGGCAGCTCCCGAAAAAGATTTCCGTTATTGTATATTACTCCACATCCTGCAGGGCGTCGTAATCCTCCTCACCCGTGCGGACCTTAACAACCTTGTCAACGCTGTATACGAAGATCTTGCCGTCTCCGATATGACCTGTGTAAAGCGCTCTCTTGGCGGCTTCAATCACATTTTCAACCGGAATCTTGCTGACGACTACTTCTACCTTCACCTTAGGAAGCAGCGTGGCATCCATCTCGACTCCGCGGTACATCTCTCCGGCGCCTTTCTGGACTCCGCATCCCATAACCTGGGTGACGGTCATGCCGGTTACTCCAAGGTCGTTCATCGCTTTCTTGAGCTGATCGTACCTTGACAGTCTTGAAATTACAACCACCTTGTAGATGCCGGAGGCTGACGCCACAGGAGCGGGAGCCACGCTTACGGCTGCGTTTTTCTTTACGTCCGACGCCTTGTCGTAATCGTCCGTTCCCAGGTCGGTATTTTCGTTTACATCCATCGTCATGGTATTTGATATATCCATGATTGCAAATCCCGAATATGCGGAAGCAAGACCGTGCTCAGTGGAGTCAAGACCAATAATTTCCTCGTCCTCCGTAACTCTGAGGCCGACTACAGCTTTGATAAGCAAAAATGCAAGCGTGATCGTCACGGCGGTCCATGCGGCAACCGTCACAAATCCAAGAAGCTGCAGTCCCAGGAGCTTGAAGCCTCCTCCATAAAACAGTCCGACCATCTCATTTCCGGCAGAATCCGCTATTGAATAGCCCGGAGCCGTATTTGTGGCGAAAAGTCCCACTGCAATCGTGCCCCATACGCCGTTTAAGCAGTGTACCGCAACGGCGCCGACGGGATCGTCGATACGCAGTTTATAATCGAGGAACCACACGCCGAATACAACCAGAAGACCCGCAACCGCACCTATAACAATGGCGCCGAAAGCATCTGTCACGTCACAGGGAGCCGTGATTGCCACAAGCCCTGCCAGTGACGCGTTAAGGCACATTGACACATCAGGCTTTCCGTACTTGACCCACGTAAAGATCATACATACAACCGTTGCAATCGCCGGAGCAATCGTAGTTGTTACAAACACGCTTCCAAGCTGCTCCACGGTGGTGCAGGCCGCGCCGTTAAAGCCGTACCAGCCAAGCCACAGTATAAACACGCCAAGGCATCCGATTGGAAGGTTATGTCCGGGGAAAGCGTTTACCTTAGTAATCTTTCCTTCCTTGTTTTTCACAAATTTTCCGATACGGGGCCCGAGCAGCTTAGCGCCGATCAACGCTGAAATTCCTCCCACCATATGAATTGCGCAGGAGCCCGCGAAATCATGGAACCCAAGCTGTGACAGCCATCCTCCGCCCCAGATCCAGTGAGCCTCAATGGGATAAATAAGCGCTGAGATTATCCCTGAATAAATACAGTAAGATAAAAATTTCGTTCTCTCGGCCATAGCTCCCGAAACAATGGTCGCCGTGGTTGCACAGAACACAAGGTTAAACACAAAATTGGACCAGTCAAAGCTTTCGTAAGCCGTAAAAATGTCAAATCCCGGCTTCCCGATAAAGCCCGCCAAATCCTCGCCCAGCAACAGTCCGAATCCGATCAGGATAAAGACCGCCGTGCCGATGCAGAAATCCATCAGGTTTTTCATAAGGATATTTCCTGCGTTTTTTGCTCTGGTAAATCCTGTCTCCACCATTGCGAATCCCGCCTGCATCCAGAAAACCAGAGCGGCGCCGATCAGGAACCATACTCCAAAGACCTGACCATTTACAGCTGAGAAGATTTCCTCTGTCATAACTTTTTTCCTCCTCTTTTTTCAATAAAAAAAGCGCTGGGGTAATCACCTCAGCGCCTTTGCTTATGTGTGAGTATAGCATTTTCGGCTTCAAAATGTCAATGATGAAAATTGACTATATTTAAGAAAAAAAACGGAGAATTTTCGTAATTATTCACAAATATTTCGCTCATTCATTAAAAACGGCTTCCAATCTGACATATTCCTTGCCCTGACAGAGCACCCTCTCCCTCTCCAGAAAGCCGAGCCTGCCGCACAGACGCAGGGACGCCCCGTTTCGCGGATCAACCATCGCCCTTACGCGCGAAAAACCCAGTCTGCGCTGCCCGTATTCCATGACCGCACGGCAGACCTCCTCTCCGTAACCCTTCCTTTGCCATGGCACTCCTATGATAAAACCAAGCTCCGGATCCTCATACCCCTCGCGCAGGGCAAACCCCGCCCGTCCGATAACCTCACCTTTTTCACGTTCGACGACAGTCCATATGCCAAATTCGTAATAAGAATAAACCTTTTCTATATATTCTCTTACATACTGCTTCTCCTGTTCCTTCTCCGGATACAGATCCTCCATGTATCTCGTAATTTCGGGATGGCTGTATATCTCGTAAAAGACGTCCACATCCTCAGGAACCGTCTCTCTGATCAGGCATCTTGCCGTCTCCGTTATTTTCCACGGCAGACCTTTAAGCCTTTGATACACCCTGACCGCATACTCCCGATCAATCTCCCCGGGGTCTTCCACGGCATACATAAACTCCGAAAAGTCCTCCTGCATGTTTCCCTCATGGAGATAGATAAGCACCGCATGTCCCTCTTTTTTAAGCTTTTGAGCCGTCTTAAAATCGTCCGTCACGTAAAGCGCGGGTTCTTCCTCCCGACACGTGCCGTATGAGCCCGGGTCCGCCTCGCCCGGCAGACTTATCCTGTCAAGATAACTCACACCGTTCCCTCCTTTATTCAGAGCGCTTCCTTTTATTTATTTCCTCTTTACGGCAATTCCTTTTTCGGTTACAATGATTATACATCAAATATTCCCGCAAGTCACGGAAAGCGAAAAATCCGCGCCCTGCGGACACCAGAAAGGAAACAAGGCTGTCATGGAACAGAAAAATCCCATTGTAACCATCACCATGAAGGACGGAGGCGTTATCCGTCTTGAGCTGTACCCCGATACGGCTCCCGAATCAGTAAACAATTTTTTAAGCCTCATAAAAAACAGGTTTTACGACGGGCTGATCTTTCACCGCGTTATCAGGGGCTTTATGATACAGGGAGGCTGTCCCGACGGCACCGGAATGGGCGGCCCTGGCTACAGCATCAGAGGAGAATTTTCCCAAAACGGCATTGAAAATCCCCTTAAGCACACGGAGGGCGTGCTGTCCATGGCCCGTTCCATGCACCCCGACTCCGCAGGCTCCCAGTTTTTCATCATGCACAAAAACGCCCCGCATCTCGACGGCGCTTACGCGGCCTTCGGAAAAGTTATTGAAGGGATGGACGTAGTGAACCGTATTGCCGAGACTGCCACCGATTATAATGACAGACCCCTGGAACCGCAGGTGATGCAGACCGTTACGGCAGATACCTTCGGTGTGGATTATCCGGAACCTGAAAAGCTTTGACAAACCGGTATTTTACTGTAACTGCGGCGATGGCGTTCATATTTTGTTTACAATTCATTCAATAATTTTTATTTTTTTCCTCATTATTTAGACATTTCTATTGATTATACTATGAACGTAACAAACGAAAAGCTCTGCCGTCAACGCAGGTTTACTGTTTACTAAATAACTTTTTTCATAATAAATGCCAAGGGACTCCGGTTCCTTGGCATCCTCCCTTTTAAGGGGCGTCTTACCCGGTTTTTATCCGGTATTATTTCTATAATTATTTAACAGTTCCCGTTATATAGCGCGGTTTTTTACAAACACCATAAATAGTAACAGTTCAGTTTGCGACTATTCGCAAAGCCGCGCTGACGCGCTCTCCGGCGCTTCGCGCCTGTCTTTGCTCATAAATGGGCGCTCCCTCAGTCTGCAGTCTTATGGGAAAATTCGTGCGAGCACGATTTTCCCATAAGACTGCAGACTGGCTGAACTGTAGCTTATTTTCCAGAATATGCTTGCACAGGGCAATTCTTTGGGTTATAATGAAAGCCATAAGAAAATCTTCGATCTGACAGTAGGTCAGAATCATATCAGGAAAGGTGGTAACGACAATGCCGTTAGTTACAACAAAAGAAATGTTTAAGAAGGCATACAATGGCGGTTACGCTGTCGGTGCTTTCAATGTCAACAACATGGAGATCGTTCAGGGCATCACGGAAGCCGCAGGCGAGCTGAACAGCCCTGTGATCCTTCAGGTATCAAAGGGAGCGAGAGCTTACGCCAATCACACTTATCTTGTCAAGCTGGTCGAGGCTGCGGTCCAGGAGAATCCTCAGATTCCCATCGCCCTGCACCTGGATCACGGAGATACCTTTGAGCTTTGTAAATCCTGTATCGACGGCGGCTTTACATCCGTTATGATCGATGCGTCCTCCAAGTCCTTTGAGGAAAACATAGCGCTTACAAAACAGGTTGTGGAATACGCTCACGACAAGGGCGTGGTGGTTGAAGCCGAGCTCGGTACTCTTGCCGGAGTTGAGGATGAAGTTTCGGTTGAATCAGGTCATGAGTCATATACACGCCCCGAGGAGGTTGAGGAGTTTGTTACCAGGACCGGATGCGACTCCCTGGCAATCGCCATCGGAACTTCCCACGGCGCATATAAATTTACCGCCGCTCAGTGTACAAGAAACGCCGACGGCATCCTTGTTCCCCCTCCGCTCCGCTTCGACGTGCTGGAGGAGTGCATCAAGCGCCTTCCCGGATTCCCCATCGTACTTCACGGATCATCTTCCGTTCCTCAGGAGTTCGTCAAGATGATCAACCAGTATGGCGGCAACATGCCGGATGCCGTAGGTATTCCTGAGGAGCAGCTCCGCAAGGCGGCAGAGCTCGCTGTATGTAAGATCAATATCGACTCCGATATCCGTCTCGCCATGACGGCTACCATCCGCAAATACTTTGCGGAGCATCCGGATCACTTTGATCCCCGTCAGTATTTAAAGCCCGCCCGTCAGGCCGTAAAGGATATGGTTGCTCACAAGATCTTAAACGTACTTGGTTCCAACGGAAAAGCCTGAAAAATCAAAACTGCAAAACGCCCCTCCGGCACATCCGGCGGGGCGTTTTTTATGGCTCTTGTAATTAACTGTTTTTTGCTCATTACGCTGTCTGCATAACCTCTGCTTTAACTTCCTCAATCTCATCCTCAGATAATTCCGGGAAAAATGTCTGTATTTCATCTATAGAAATTTTCCCTTTTTGTAACATAAGAATTGCCTTTTCTTTTACCTTAGCCTGCGCCGCTTCATAGCGTTCGCTTTTTATGAACGACTTCATTATCTGTTCTTCATCAAACAAACTCATCATAATGTCCACAACCTCCTGTTCTTTATTCTCCAGATATTCCTTTAACACATTCCGGTATTTGCAGATACGGATTGTTTCCAATACGGCTTTTTGCGTCATACCATGTTGTTTTGTCTGTTCATTAAAAACTTCGCAGAAAAATTTCACATTTAATTTTGGCTCTATTTGCCGTTTTTATAAAGGGCTCTGGCTTCCTGCAGGGGAGTCGAAATAATTATTACCAGGATGTACAATATCAATATACTTGAATATATCTCGTTTATATCATAGCATGTGATGAAAACGGCAGAAAGAAAACATAGAATGCTTATTCCAAGCTGAACGTTTTTTATCATTCCCTTTTTACCTTTTATCAACACAATGATAAATAATCCCATATCCAGCAACGCAAATAAAATGAAATCTACAACAAATAAAACCATGCTTAAATCCTGTTTGAAGAAAATTGCCAGAACAATATTGTACAGGCCAAGAATCACCCAGCATGCTTTAATTAATTTAGAGTCCCATATTACATGCGGCACTTTGGATTTAAAAAGGCTAAAGACAATCAAAAAGATACCTGAAATCAATATCATATTTCTGTTCATAATTTACAACCCCTCCTGTTTTATGTTTTTTATTTTTACAGCGTGTTACAAGATATTTGTTTACTTTGCCTTTCATTATACGTGACAGATAAATATTTTCCATAACAAAAGTGTCACAAAAAACAAAATTTTTCCTTCAACTATTCCTCTACCGCCACAGACAACTATATGCTCTGAGCTTGAAACTGACTTACAGGAAATCTAATCTTTTTCATAATATTTCTTCCAATGCTTTTCCAAAAAGCATATACGGTTTGCCGTTGAGTACATATATGCCAATTCCAGTGCCGCTTTCATATAACTGCGGCGCAATTTTTTGTTATTCTTTCCCTGTTTTTTCAATTGCTCCATATTCCATGTGCGATCATATGCGGTAAGAATTATCCGATTAACCCTGCCTGTTTGCAGTCCAATGCGAATAGCAATGTCCTCTGTACGGATTGCTTCCTCATATTCCTTATTGTTTCCCAACAGATTGCCAAGATTTCTTAATGCCATTTCATAGTTTTCCATACCTTTGCGTCTGACAGAAGGAATTTTATCATAATACTGCAATAGCAGTTTAAGCCATGAAATCCCCTTATCACGCTGTCCAACCTTTTCGCAGCTTTGAGAAATACAATTAATAATGGATGTCTCCGTCCTGGTGAATATCCAGGTATTTAAATCCTCCGGCTTTTTATCAGGCACAGTCATAAATAACGCTTTCCACAATCTCTCCTGCACCGACGGCGCATCCAGTTTTCCCGCGCCGTAAAGCGTCTGAGCTTCTATAACTGTCAAATATTGATCCACGTACCTGTTCCGCCCCGCATTTTTTAAAATCTGCTCCATCAACGGCAGAGCCTCCTGAATTTTTCCCATCTTTGTGAGCAAATTAAATTCCTCAGTCAGCCTGTGCAGCTCCGTTTTCCCTGTCTGAGCGGACAATACAATACTGCCCCCCGGTATATTCAGTTTTTCAAGAAGCTTTGTCATAACTCCCTGCTTGGGAACCACCAGGCCGCTCTCGATCCTGGAAACCGTCACGGGATCGCAGATTCCATCCCCCAGCATCTCCTGTGTCATCCCCATTGCCTGTCGTCTGCCCCTTATCATCTGTGACAGCACATAGGTTTCCTCTACATCGTCCGTCGGATACCAGATCCAATCGGCGGGTTTAACGGAGTATTCCTCATAAAGCCAGCGCAGGGACGCGCAAAGCCCCTCCGCACGCTTTGTCTCCTGCTTTACGCCGTCATGATCCATTCCCTCGTCACGGGCTTTTTTCAACTGACGCAGCCTGTATTCCATCAGATCCGCCAGTAAAAACAATCCGCCGGTCTGCCTTAACATGTCTGTACATGCTTTGTAGACTTCAGCGCTTTCTACCGAACAGTTATCGCTTTTTTCTAAAAGAAGCAGGATCCTGTAGCCAATCTGGACGCAAAAGGAAACCCTCCCCAGCCCCGTAGTTTTCCGTCTCAGACGTTCAAACAGTTTCCTGTAACCCTCCATCGCCTCGTCGGTTTTTCCCAGTTCTTCCTGTATACGCAGGTACAGGCTCTTTACAGACAGCTCCATGTAGCTCATCCGTTCCGGCACGGGCCGCTCCGACAGCTCCGACGACTGAGTGATATTCCATGCTCTGCGCAGCTTGTCCAACGTCTGTTGCCCGACGCCACTTCCCTCTTTACCCGCGTTTCTGCTCCTTTCCCACTCCCATACACATTCCGAAAGCAGCAGAAACTGTTCATGCAGCCTGCTTTGTCCCTGCGTAATACGTATATATTCTTCCCTTGCGATTCGGTACTCCTCCTCCAGGCCGGAATCCACCGCCTCGTAAAGTTTTTCCCTTGCGCAGAGCCGTTCGTACTCACGGTTGTTAAGAAAGTACAAAAATCTTTCCTGCGGAACATCCAGGCGCTGCAGCAGCGCTTCGGACATAATTTTCTCGCAGCCTCTTTCGCCTGACTCAATCCGTGCCAGATAACTGCGCGAGCAGATCCCCTGACACAACTGATCCACGCTTACGCCTGCCTTAATACGTTCCAGGCATATTACCTTTCCTATCTGATTGTATACTGTCCCCATGTCTTCTTTCGCGTTCAATATGATTTCCCCGTCACTCTTTCACTCTGATCTCCATTCCCTTGTTGATATTCCGGATCTGCACGCTCTTATGGCTGCCCCCGTTCTCTCCGTCCAGGGTCCACGCCACAGGCTCTGTGGATTCCAACACCAGCTTTTCCGTGCGGAAACAATACATGACATTGCTGTCAATATCGTGGTTCAGAAGTGATACGACAATATTATTAAGTTCCACGGGATTTTTTGGTTTCTTGATGAGCGTTACTTCAAACAGGCCGTCGTCCAGCAGGACATTTTTTCCCGTTATGTTTTTAAAGCCTCCGACTGAAATAGAATTTGTAATCATCCCGAATATGAAATCATCTATAATGATATTGTCCTTATAGCTGACACGCATGGGATAAGATTTGATTGAAGAAAGGCGTTTTACGCCCTCAAGGATATAGGCCATGTGGCCCAGAGTGTTTTTTGCATCCTGATCCGTCTCGTAAGAGACTTCCGTAAAAATGCCAAACGCAGCGATATAGACAAAAATATCCTCGTTGAAAGAACCGATGTCGCAGGGAAAATTCCTGCCGTGAACCGCAATTTCCGCGGCCTTAAGCATATTTTTCGGAAGTGACAGGCTTCCTCCGAAATCGTTTGTGCTTCCCGCCGGTATATACCCGATTGGTGTCTTAAAGCCGCCCTCCGCCATGCCTGTGACCACTTCGTCCAGAGTGCCGTCTCCGCCGCCGCACACCACAAGATCATAGCCCTTGCCGCGGTATTCCATCAGATTTCTGGCATCTCCGCGCGCCTGTGTGGGAAAGACCGTGATCTCATACTGCGCCCTTGCAAAGATGTCAAGAATATCCGCCAGCCTGTTCTTTATCTTTGCTTTTCCCGCTTTCGGATTGTAAATAAAAAGCAGCTTTTTGCTCATGTATTCTTATGCACCCCCAGCCGGATCTATCTGTCATTTCCGCTTAAAAAACGTTCGATTCCCTCCATTGCTTTTTCGGCGTCCGGACCTTCCACAGACACCGTCAGGACCTCTCCGTTGTCAATTGCAAGGCTCATCATGCCCATGATGCTTTTGGCATTTACCCTCCTGTCGCCGCTCTGGATGTAGATTTTACTCTCATATTTGCTGGCTTCCTGCACCAGCAGCGCAATGGGTCTGGCTTCCAGGCCATTCTCCAGTCTGATCCTGATGTCTTTGACTAACATGTATGTTTCCTCCTCCATATTCAAAACGCTTTGTCAATTTCAGTTATTTAAGCTTCCGTTTCTCAGCCTTTCGGCAAGCTCTCCAAGCTTCCTGAGGCGGTGATTCACCCCCGATTTTCCTATCGGCGGACTGAAACATTCCCCCAGCTCCTTAAGCGGCAGATCGGGATTTTCCAGACGGATTTCCGCCATATCCTTAAGTCCCGCTGGGAGATTCTCAAAACCGTAATGCAGCCTGAGGTACTCGATGTCCTCCACCTGCCTTGCGGCGGCGCTCACCGTCTTTGCTATGTTGGCAGTCTCACAGTTCACACGCCGGTTCACGGAATTTCTCATTTCCTTCAGTATCCTGAGATTTTCCAGATTCATAAGGGATACCGGAGCTTCACATACATTCAGAAGGTCCACAATTGCCGAACCCTCCTTCAGATAAACCACATGATATTTTTTGCGGAGAATAATTTTTGACTCTATCTCAAAATTCCCGATAATCTCTTTTATCTGTCGTGCCTTTGAAGCGCTTGCGCAGTCAAATTCCAGATGGTAGCTCTTTGCCGGATCGCTCATGGAGCCCACGCTCAGAAAAGCGCCTCTTAAAAATGCCCTCCGGCAACATGAATTTTTCAGAAAAATCCTGTTGACAGGCTCATCCAAATCCCCGAACTCCTGCAGAATAACCGACATCTGCCGAATGTCCAGGGGCAATCCCGTTTCTATATTATATGTTTTTTTCAATAATGTAAAGCCTTTTCTCACCACTGCTTCATTTTCAGTCTGAAAGCCTATGGTAAAGAGCCCGTTTTCATCCCGTCCGTACTGTCCGCAGAAGTGCAAAAGAGCCGCCAGCTCCGCAATCTGACAGTGACGGGCAGGACTGATGCGCTTTGAAAGTTCTTCTTTTACTTCACTGGAAAAAGACATTGCGATTCTCCACATCTCTGTGATAAAGCTTGAGTCCGTAGGTGCCCGTGTCCTTCATGCGTCTGTAGAGCTCGTTTGCGAGCGTCACGCTCCTGTGCTTTCCACCCGTGCAGCCGATTGCGACGACCAGGCTGTACTTCCCTTCCTTTATATAGTTAGGAATGAGAAAACCGATCATGTCCATAAGCTTATCCATAAATTCCGACGCTTCGTCGAATCCCATCACATAATCCTGAACCTCTTTGTCATTTCCCGTCTTCTCTTTTAAGTGTTCGATATAAAAGGGGTTGGGCAGAAATCGCACATCAAAGACAAGGTCGGCATCGGCCGGAATGCCCAGCTTAAACCCAAATGACATTATCGTCACCATCAGGTTATTATATTCCCTGTTTTCCACAAAAATTCTGTCCAGCTCCGCCTTGAGCTCCCTGGTCAGAAGATGCGACGTGTCGATGACATAATCCGCACTCCTTCGCACATTTTCAAGGACCCTGCGCTCCTTTCGCACACCGTCCTCAACTCTGCCGTCGGGAGAGAGCGGGTGTACACGTCGGCTTTCCTTATAACGCTTGATAAGCGTTTTTTCGTCAGCCTCGAGAAACAGTATCTCAAGAGGTATACCGTTGTTTTTAAGCTGTGAAAGAATCCTGGTGGCGTCCTCAAACGACTGATCTGATCTCACATCCAGTCCCAGCGCAACCTTGCTCACCTCGCTGTTAGGCATTGAGATCAGCTCCACAAACTTTTCAACCAGAGACAGCGGGAGGTTGTCCACACAATAAAACCCTGTATCCTCCAGCATTTTCAGGACGGTGCTCTTTCCTCCACCGCTCATTCCCGTAACCACTACAAACCTCATGTCTGTCCGCCTTCCGACATTTGTGTCGTTATTTAATCATTCCAGATATATAATTTCCGTCTCGAGATCCACTCCGAAGCGGATTTTTACACGTTCCTTTACCTCCGCAATCACGTCCAGCACATCCTGCGCCGTGGCGTTGCCGGTATTGACGATAAAACCGCAGTGCTTGTCGGAGACTCTTGCTCCTCCGGTCTGGTACCCTCTCATTCCGGCGTCCATGATAAGCTTGCCGGCGTAATAGCCTTGAGGGCGTTTGAAAACGCTTCCCGCACTTGGAAATTCCAGGGGCTGTTTTTCCCTGCGCTTTTTAGCAAGCTCCTCCATTTTGGCTTTTATACCGTCCCTGTCTCCTTCCTTAAGCTCAAACGTCACCTCTGTCACAGTGAAGCAGTTATTTTTAAGAGCGCTGGTGCGATAGCCAAACTCCATTGTGCTGTTGTCAAATTCATAAGTTTCACCCGTGCGGCTCACCGCGGTCACTTTTTTCACCACCTGGCTCATCTCGCCGTCGTACGCGCCCCCGTTCATAATCACGCCGCCGCCCACCGTTCCCGGTATTCCAGAAGCAAATTCAAGACCGGTCAGACCGTTGTCCAAAGCGGCTCTTGCCACCTGACCTAGCATAGCTCCCGCCTGTGCCGTTATGCAGCACTTTTCTGTCTGTATACGGCTCATGTTTTTTGCAATCTGCAGAATGACTCCGCGGTAGCCGTGATCGCTTACAAGAAGGTTGCTGCCGTTTCCAAGTATAAAAAACGGGATCTCAACTAAAGAGAGGTATTTCTGGACGCTTATGAGCTGCTCTTTATTCTCAAGCTCCAACAAGCAGTCGGCAGGCCCGCCTATTCTGAAGGTAGTGCGGCCTGCCATCGGCTCGTTAAGATAAATATTTTTTTCCGGTACATATCCCTTTAATGCTTCTATTACAGCTTCACTAATCATTTTCCCTACATTACCGTCCTGACATTTCCCTTTGATTCCCGAGGATCATACCTGCGGCACCGTAAATTCCGGCGTCGTTTCCAAGCCTGGCAAGGACAAGCTTAACGTTTCTGCACGGAGGAAAGGCATACTTTTTTAAAGCGGGCTCTATAAATCCAAGAAGGATCTCTCCTGCTTTCGACACTCCTCCTCCGATCACAAAAACCTCCGGATTAACCACATTTCCCACCATGGCAAGACCTTTTCCCAGATAGTACCCGAACCTTTCCGCTATCTCCACGGCAACTGCGTCTTTGGCCTTTACCGCGTCAAAAACCGTCTTTGCCGTAATATCTGTATTCCTCAGGATACTGGGTGTCTGATCCTCGGCCAGCCTTCTTTTGGCAAGTCTTACTATGCCTGTGGCTGAGGCGTACTGCTCAAGGCATCCCCTGTTTTTACAGCCGCACTCCTCGGTTTCGTCGTCTTCAATATGAATATGCCCTATTTCTCCTGCCGCTCCCGACGCTCCGGTCAGGATTGCTCCTCCGGCGATTATTCCGCCGCCCACGCCCGTTCCGAGCGTTACGGCAACCAGATTCCTGAAGCCCTTGCCGCCGCCCTGCCACATCTCGCCGTAGGCGGCCGCATTTGCATCATTCGCGGCTTTCACCGGTACATTAATATATGCGCTCAGTTTCTCTGGTATGTTAAAGGGCTGCCATCCGATATTCACGGCGGGGCTTACAAGATTTCCCTCATCGTCAACAGCCCCCGGCACTCCTATGCCGATGCCCGCCAG
>CANQSE010000029.1 GCA_947626405.1 uncultured Acetatifactor sp.
CCCTGACTTCTTCATTGATATGAACCAGCCGCCGTTTCCGTTTGGAGAGGTCGAAAGCTTTCCCTTCTGCTCCAGATAAATCTTCCCCTGATAATCCGTGGCCGCAGCCATCTCCTGGGTGAAAAAATGGACATATTCACCGCGATACCCGAAGAAATCATGCTCCTTCAGAAACTTTACCGTCGCATCATTGTTTTTTTCACTTGTCATAACAAAGATATGGATCCACGCGTCAGCCTGTCTGACAACATCAAGAAGATTGTTGATAAGACATTCAAAAATATAAAGCTCTCTGGTGATACCTACGTTAAACATCCCCTTGGGATTGTCGGAGCCAAGTCTTGTTCCCATTCCTCCGGCAAGCAGCACTGCGCCCACTTTACCTGAGCGGATGGCCTCAAGACCGGCCGCCGTAAACGTGTCACGGTTTTTCTCTATCTCGTCGAGCTTCATCGCCGACAAAGGCTCAATAACGCCTCTCTCCGTCAGCTCGTCACGGTGCCTGCACGCCTCGATCACATCCATATCCGTCGATTCAATCTGTGCCAGAAGATCTTCCTTTTCCCTGTCTGAAAGCTCGTCATAATATTTAAGAAGATGCTGCTGTCCATAGCGCTCCAGTTTTTCCTTAGCCTGAGATAATGTCATATTTCCTCCCCTTCCGCCGCTGTCTTCCGCGGCCTGTCTGTCAGTGTAAAATATATTATAACCACAGGATTCAGTATAGCAGATCAGGACATCCTTGTGAACCACCAATTGTCTAAAACCAATATGCTTTTTTGCCCTGCGGTTGTCATGCCGTCTTTCCTCCCAGCATCTTCTTTTCCCATCTATGCCCTTTAAAGCGTATGGTAAAGCATACGGCCCTGAAAATCCAGTCAACCGTCATGGCGATCCACACACCCATAAGTCCCATTTCAAAGTAGATTCCGAGCAGATAGGCAAATCCCAGGCGGAATACCCACATCGATGCGATTGCCACCGTCATAGGCATCATCACATCCCCTGCGGCGCGGAAAGTATTTGGCAGAGAAAACGACAGGATCCATGCAATAACAGCCATTACGGCATGATAGATCAGCACCTGCCTTGCAAGCTGAGTAGCCTCGGGACTTAAATTGTAAAAACCGATCACAGGCCCCGAGCCCAGGATAATCAGGAGCGACATTCCTATCACTCCGATTTCCGCCAGAGCAATCAGCTTCTTTGTATAATACCGCGCCTGTTCCAGCTCTCCTGCACCGATACATACGGACACAATTGCCACGATGGCGCTGTTGATGGCGGATCCCGGAAGTACGTTAAAGGAGGCAAGCGTGTTGCAGACCGCATTTGCCGCTATGGCATATGTACCCATGGTTGAAATCATACTGACCGTAAGAATCTTCCCCATCTGAAACAGACTGTTTTCAAGACTGTTTGGCAGCGCTATATACAAAATCTTTTTCAGCATGTCCGGACGGAAACGCAGAGTGAACTGTCCCTTAAAGGATATGACACGTTTGTCGCTAAACAGCATGGCTGTGATAACAACCGCCGCCACGGTCCTTGAAAAGGTCGTAGACGCCGCCGCTCCGGCAGTTCCGATTTTCGCTCCGTAGATAAGGACGGCATTTCCTATAACGTTTAGTACATTCATAAACAGGGATATATACAGGGTGGTTGCGGAATCTCCCATGGTCCTGAACAGTCCCGCACAGGCGTTGTACACCGCTAACGGCACAAATGAAAGCGCAGTAATCACAAGATAAGACCTGGCATTTTCCATCACGGCAGGCTCCACCCTGCCTATGACAAGCTGCAGTATACCGTTGTGGAACACAAGAAAAAGCACAGTGATCACAAAGGCGCTCCAAAATGAAAACAGCAGTATCTGCCACCCTGCCCTGCAGGCGTTTTCGTTATTCTTTTTGCCCAGGTAATGACCGGCAATGACCGCTCCTCCGGTACCGAAGGCTGTGAAAATATTAATAATAAGCACATTGATGGTATCCACCAGAGAGACGCCGGACACGGCTTCCTCTCCCACGCTGGAAATCATCAGTGTGTCTGCCAGCCCCACCAGCAGCGCCAGAAGCTGTTCAAATACCAGAGGGACAATCAGTTTTTTCAGATCCTGTCTTGAATATAACATTTTCATATCCTTAGCTTTTTTCTATTGACGGCGTCCGCACAGACTCGCCCGTCACAGACTTTATTTTATCTCCATTGTCGAAAAATGTAAACAGCATACTAAAGAAAAAAGACCTCGATACTGCATTTTGGCCCGATTATGACAGGCGTGTCAGTATGTCGGTCTTCTCCTTGCGGAGGTTATGTCTGATGTCTGTGCATGTATTTTTCCTTTGTAGCCATTCCTCCGCGTATATGGCGTTCCGATTTGTTCACATCCAACACCTGGCGAGCCTGTTTGGCCAGTGCGGGATTAATCTGCATAAGACGGTCCGTCACATCTTTGTGTACCGTACTCTTGCTGACTCCAAACGTCTTTGCCGTCTGCCGGACCGTGGCATTGCTTTCAATGATATAATTGGCGATGCTGATGGCCCTTTCTTCGATATATTCCTTCAAAAGAATACCCCTTAAGAATCTTTTTTACAATGTATGAATAATTCTCATGGGGTATGACTGAAAATATATATCTGTAATTTCGATAATCCACTTTATTTAATCACATTGACAAGCATTAGGAAACATGCTAGTGTTATATTTATCAATCGATTAATTTTTATCGGGAACTCAGGACAGGAAAACCAGAAAGGAGAACAAAGCCATGAAACTAAAAGACAAATCTGTGGTCGTCACAGGGGCATCCTCCGGTATGGGGAAGGCAATCGTGGAGCTGTTCGCAAAGGAGGGCGCGAGCGTAGTTGCCGTAGCAAGAAGGAAGGAGCGGCTTGAGGCTCTTGCTGAAAGCCTGAAAGATGCTCCGGGCAGGGTAGTCGTCTTCACGGGAGATATTTCCACCAGAGCAGACTGCGAGGCAATGCTGGAAACTGCGGTAAAAGAGTTCGGAAAGCTTGACGTACTTGTAAACAACGCCGGAGTTATGGATGATATGGCGCCTATTGCGGAAGCTTCGGACGAAAAATACGAACGCGTTATGAGCACCAATCTGTACGGGCCAATGGCAGCCATGAGAAAAGCGTGCCAGATCTTTCTTGAACAGGGAAATGGCGGCAGCATAATCAACGTATCCTCAGTCGGTTCAAATCACCAGGCCGCCGGCCCTATATACTGCGCTTCAAAGGCGGCTCTGAACGCGCTCAGCAGAAACACCGCCTATATGTACATGAAGGATAAAATACGGTGCAATGTTATCGCCCCCGGCAGCATTATGACTGAAATCGGTTCCGCTATGGGAATCCCCAACGGTAACGGCTACGCCCGCTGCAAGGAAGTAATCGGACTCGGCCCCGAGCCCGGTTCCGCGCAGGACATCGCAAATGCCGCCCTGTTTCTCGCAAGCGATGAATCCGCTTATGTAAACGGCATCGTAATGCCTGTGGACGGCGGCTGGACTTCCTTCTAGCTAGCTGCCTGCCCGCTCCCCGTATGCCTGTTTTATCTCATTATTTTGACGTGCCCATAGCTTTAGTCAGATACGCGTTTTATTTGTTTTTTGGCGTACCGATGTTTTTATTCCTTATTTTTGATTGAGAGACAGAAACCGGACCAAAAAACGAATAAAATAATACAGGCCGAATCATACTAAAAACAAAAAGGAGATTCGACCTATGACAAGCAACGATACGATTTATCTTCTAAAGGAATGTGATTCCGGCTCAAAGATGGCTGTTTCCACCATTGACGAGGTGATGGAAAAGGTAAAAGATTCCGAAATGAAGGATCTTCTGAGAGAGAGCCGGGAACACCACGAAAAGCTTGGAAACGAAATCCACTCCCAGCTCATGGTACACCACAGCGGCGAAAAGGATCCAAACCCCATGGCAAAGGGAATGTCCTGGATGAAGACTAACGTAAAACTCGGCATGGACAACAGCGACTCCGCCATTGCAGATCTTGTCACTGACGGCTGTAATATGGGGATCAAAACTCTTAACAAATATCTTAACCAATACAAGGCGGCCGACGAGACGTCAAAAAGCCTGTGCAAAAATCTGATTTCAATTGAGGAGGATCTCCGCGGCGATCTGCGGCAGTACCTGTAACTCCTCCCTGAGGCAGTATTTTGCATCTGCGCACGCATCCGGTCAGTAACGTAAAAATACCCCGCGGGATGACGGGGTATTTTTTGTCATTATATTTTTTTCAATCCTGTGACATCTCTCTGAGCATTTCGATCTCCCTTTGGTATCCGTCAAGCTCATTTGGAGTCTCAAGGTAAAAGGGAAGCCCTTTTAAAAGCGGATGATTCACAATCCTGCGGAAGGCCTCCGAACCTATCTTTCCCTGCCCGATCTTTTCATGCCTGTCCTTATGGCTTCCTCTCGGGTTCATGGAATCGTTGATGTGTATGGCTTTCAGTCTGTCTATGCCTATCACGCTGTCAAATTCCCGCAGCACTCCGTCCAGATCCTCCACAATATCATAGCCTCCGTCCCACACATGGCAGGTGTCAAGGCAGACTCCCATCTTTTCAGTGAGCTCAACTCTGTCCAGTATACTGCGAAGCTCCTCAAAATTCCTTCCAACCTCGGTGCCCTTTCCCGCCATTGTCTCCAGCAAAACGGTGGTGTGAAGGTCTTTACAGAGAACGCTGTTTAAGGTGTCCGAAATCAGCCGCACTCCTTCCTCCGCTCCCTGTCCGACGTGGCTGCCGGGATGAAAATTATACATTGCGCCCGGGATCATCTCGAGACGCTCCAGGTCATCCTTCATTGTCTCCCTTGCGAATCTGCGTATATTGTCGTCGCTTGCACAGGAATTGAGGGTATACGGAGCATGTGCAAGAGGCGCCGCGATACCCGCTTTTTCAAAATATTCCAGCATTGCGCTGACATCCTGCGGGTCCCATGCCTTTGCCGCCCCGCCCCTGGGGTTGCGCGTAAAAAACTGAAATGTAGATGCATTTATCTGTTCCGCTGTCTTCGCCATAGCCAGAAATCCTCCGGCGGTAGACAGATGGCATCCTATCCTCAGGCTCATAGAATCCTCCTCACTGCCAGAATCGTACGATAATTGGCGTTGCTTACCTTTATTCCTCCCCTTGGATAGGGGTTGCTGTTGCTGGCGTGTACAATCAGACCGCCGCCTATGTACATTGCCACATGCCCGTCATAACATACCAGATCCCCAACCTGGATATTTTCGTATGACACACCCGTGCCGGCGCTTCTCTGCAGATACGACGTCCTTGGAATACTGTAACCGAAATTCTTGTAAACAGCATACGTAAAACCTGAACAGTCGGCCCCATTTGTCAGGCTTGTCCCTCCGGACACATAAGGGTTGCCTATATACTGGCACGCATACTTGGCAACCTTTCGTCCAAGGTCGGTCCCTGCCGACTTGTCTATGATCGAGTCGTAGTTTGACGTATAGTTGCCGTTCGCCGCAGCCTGCGCCGCGGCCTGCGCTGCCTGCATATCCTTAAGAGTCTGCTTATCCTTCTTTAACTGCTTCTGAATTGCATCCGCCTCGCGCTGATATTTGCTGATCTCCGCGTCGTAGTTGGCAGACTGCCGCTTAAGGTCCTTTAACAAAACATTCAGATTATCCTTTTCCTTCTGAAGGTCGTCCTCCTGACGTTTCAGATCGTTTCTCGCCTCCACGAGCATCGTTTTGTTGTCCTCAAGCTCAGCCTCCTCCTGCTCAAGAAGCTCCCAGAGGTCCTGAATCTGATTTTTTGTTAAGATGTAATTATCAAGCATCATTTTGCTGTATTCATAAACTTTTTCAATGTAATCCAGCCTGTTCAAAACGTCCGACAAGCCGTCTCCCCCCAGGATGGCATTCATATATTCGCCCTGTCCCTGCTCGTACATCATCCTGGTGCGTGCCGCCATGTCAAGCCGCTGCTTTTCCTCTCTGTCTTTGGCTGCGTTATACTCGTCGATAGTCTCGTCGATCTGCTGCTGCTTTAAATCGATCTCGTTTTCCTTTTCGGTAATCTCCTGCTCTTTTTCCGAAATTTCACTCTGGATGAAGCCGATACTGGCCATGGTATTCTGGATCTCGGACTGCATATCCTCCATCTTCTCCAGTATCAGATCCTGCTCGGCCTCAAGATCGGTGATAACGCCGTATCTTTCTTCAAGCTCCTGCTGGTGCTTATTTATCTCGGCTTCTATTTCGGAGATGGTTGTAGCCTTAGTCACTAACGCCGTACCGCCGCTGCATCGCAGGATCCCTACAGTCAGGCACACTAACAATATAAAGTTGACGGCTTTTTTCATTTTATGTCTCATGATTAAAGAATACCATACCTTTGCCGTATTTGCATTGCAGAAACGATTAAGATTCTATTAAATTCTACAGCTCGCAGTTGTTCACCGTCCTCGGGAAGGGGACAACGTCGCGGATATTGCCCATCCCCGTAAGGTACATTACGCAGCGCTCAAATCCCAGGCCGAAGCCCGCGTGGCGCACAGAGCCGTATCTGCGCAGATCAAGGTAAAATTCGTAATCCTCCTTCTTAAGACCCATCTCCTCCATCCTTTGCTCCAGAACATCAAGCCTGTCCTCGCGCTGACTGCCGCCTATTATCTCCCCGATTCCGGGAACCAGGCAGTCCATGGCCGCCACCGTCTTACCATCCTCGTTGAGCTTCATGTAAAAGGCTTTTATCTCCTTTGGATAGTCCGTCACAAACACGGGCCGTTTGAACACTTCCTCGGTGAGGTATCTCTCATGCTCAGTCTGCAGGTCACAGCCCCAGGAAACCTTATAGTCGAATTTATCGTTATTTTTTATGAGAAGCTCAACCGCCTCCGTGTAGGTAACATGCGCAAAATCGGAATTTGCAACATGCTCAAGCCTTTCAATCAGCCCCTTGTCAACAAACTGATTAAAAAACGCCATCTCCTCCGGAGCATGCTCAAGCACATAGCGGATAACATATTTCAACATTCCTTCCGCCAGCATCATATCGTCTTTAAGATCGGCAAACGCCATCTCCGGCTCGATCATCCAAAATTCAGCCGCATGTCGTGTGGTGTTGGAATTTTCCGCCCGAAATGTAGGTCCGAAGGTGTAAACGTTTTTAAAGGCAAAGGCATATGTCTCCACGTCAAGCTGACCGCTCACCGTGAGATTAGTCTGCTTTCCGAAAAAATCCTTTCCGAAGTCGACCGTCCCGTCCTCTTTCCTTGGAACGTTGTCAAGATCGAGAGTCGTCACCTGAAACATCTCCCCCGCTCCCTCACAGTCGCTTCCGGTAATAAGCGGCGTGTGTACGTATACAAAGCCTCTCTCCATAAAAAAGCTGTGAATCGCGTAAGCGATCAGCGAGCGCACGCGGAATACCGCCTGGAAGGTGTTTGTCCTTGGACGAAGGTGCGGGATGGTTCTTAAGTATTCAAAAGAATGGCGCTTTTTCTGAAGCGGATAATCGGCGGTTGACGGGCCTTCCACCAATACCTCCGCCGCCTGCATCTCAAAGGGCTGTTTCGCTCCCGCAGTCTCCACGATTGTTCCCCTTACAACAAGAGCCGCTCCAACGTTAATCCTGCACAGCTCCTGAAAGTTTGAGAGTCCGTCTCCGTACACAACCTGGAGCGGTTCAAAAAAGGTTCCGTCGTTTATGACAAGAAATCCGAAATTCTTTGAGTCCCTGTTGCTCCTGACCCATCCGCCTACCGTGATCTCCTTTCCGTAAAAATCCTTTCTGTTTCTGTAGATCTCCCTGATATCAGTCAGTTCCATTTTTTCCTCTTTTCCGCGGCTTTAGCCGCTTTCTGTTCGACTTTGCTTCTGTTATTATTAACCGATTGCCCCGTTTTTTTGCTCATCCGGATTTTTTTCGGTAAAACTCCGGCATTTTGATTCATAAAATAAAATACCATGTCATTATAACACATGCGCAGCCATTTTGCAAAAGAAACAAAATGTGTTATTGCCTATCCGCCATGATATGTGATAAAATACAAAAGTAGCCGCATGATTGTGCGCACGGCTATAACACAACGGGAGGTAACACTCATGGTCTGGAAGATACTGCTTATCGTCGCACTGGTGATAATCGCTCTGATAGTTGTTTTATATTTTCTCGGAAAAAAGGCTCAGAAAAAACAGGCTGAGCAGCAGGAGGTCATGGAGGCAAACAAGCAGACCGTCTCCATGCTGATCATTGACAAGAAGCGTATGAAGCTGCGCGACGCCGGACTTCCACAGTCTGTCGTCGAGCAGACGCCAAAGGCGCTGAGGGGCTCGAAGCTGCCCATCATAAAAGCCAAGGCAGGACCTCAGATCCTTTCTTTGATATGTGATGAAAAGATATTTGACGCCGTACCTGTCAAAAAGGAAGTAAAGGCCGTGGTCAGCGGTCTGTATGTGCTGGACGTGAAAGGACTTCACGGCAAAATCGAGCCGCCTCCGTCAAAGAAAAAAGGACGTTTCCGCCGGGCCCTGGAAGCCGCTCAGGAAAAGGCGGGCGCAAAACCCATCAAATAATGGTCCCAAGACAACAATTCTTCAAATTACGGGGGCGAAAGCCGCATGAACGAATATCGAATCAAGGCACATGCAAAGATTAACCTGGGTCTGGATGTCATCCGGCGTCTGCCGAACGGCTACCATGAGGTAAAAATGATAATGCAGAGCATCGGGCTCTGCGACGAGCTGACATTTACAAAGACAGATGACGGAATCACGCTCACGTGCGACGACGCGGAGCTGTCCTGCGGCGGCGACAATCTCATAATGCGGGCCGCCGGGCTGATGTTCGACACCTTTCATATATCCGGCGGAGTACACATAGAGCTGCGGAAAAACATTCCCATTGCAGCCGGAATGGCGGGAGGAAGCTCCGACGCCGCCGCCGCGCTTAAGGGAATAAGCCGTCTGTTTGATCTTGATGTTCCATTAAACAGGCTGATGGAGCTTGGAGCAGCCATCGGCGCCGATGTGCCATACTGTGTCCTGGGAGGGACGGCTCTTGCCGAGGGAATAGGTGAAAAGCTTACCTCTCTCACCCCCGTTCCCGACTTTTATCTCGTTATTGCAAAACCCGATATCAGCGTTTCAACAAAAGACGTCTACGAGCGTCTCGATGTCGGCGAAATAAAAAAACATCCCGATATCGACGGCATGGTCTTTGCAATTGAATCGGGAAGCCTTCAGGGCATACTGGACCGCATGGGCAATGTACTTGAGACAGTGACCGTTAAAGAGCACCCTGTGACTGACACCTTAAAACGCAGGATCAGGGAGCTTGGCGCGGTAAACAGCCTGATGAGCGGAAGCGGTCCCACCGTGTTCGGTATTTTCCTTTCGGAACAGGCCGCTGATTTTGCATGCCATCAGCTAAGGAGTGAAAAACTGGCAAAACAGGTCTTTCTGACCACCCCCGCTTAGAAAGGAGTGACTATGAAAGAGCTATTTCAGACAGATTCGGATGCGTTTCTTCCCCTTCGCGATCTTGTCTTCAACACATTGCGCCAGGCGATCCTGATCGGCGAGCTGAAGCCAGGGGAGAGGCTCATGGAAATACACCTTGCCGATCGCCTCGGTGTCAGCCGCACGCCAATACGTGAGGCCATCCATAAGCTTGAGCGGGAGGGTCTGGTCACCATCACGCCCCGGCGCGGGGCCGAAGTATCCCAGATCACTGAAAAGAGCATGAACGACGTTTTGGAGGTCCGCAGGGCGCTTGATGCCCTGTGCGCGGAGCTGGCATGCGACAGGATCACGGAAGAAGGCATACGCAACCTGAAAAAAGCCTGCGACGATTTTGAATACAGCGTGAGCACGCAGGACAACAAAAAGATAGCGCAGGCCGACGTTGCCCTGCATGACATCATTGTCCATGCCACAGGCAATCAGCGTCTGATCCAGCTCGTAAACAACCTGTCCGAGCAGATGTACAGGTACCGTTTTGAATATATCAAGGACAGCAGCAGGCACGGAGCGCTTATAGAGGAACACAGAATCATATACAGAAGCATTGTGGCAAAAGACAAAAAGACGGCGGCTGAGGCCGCGAAAACCCACATTGACAACCAGGAGAAGGCCATCATCCGCCGGATCCGGCTGGATCGGGCTTCCGGCAAAACATAACGCCCGACCGGAATTTTACCGCGCCGGGCCGAATAAACTAAAATGTATTGGCAATAATCCTGACTATCCCGACATAAGCGGATAGAAAAGAGGTGGATTATTGCATGAAAAAAGGATTGAAGGGGATACGTACCGCACTGGGAATCTGCGCCGCCGCGGGCTGGTGGGGATTTTTATATCCGCAGCTTGCTCTTACGCCGGACACGGTGGTCCTTAAACTGAGCGACGACGGCGGGATCTGCCGGAGTCAGGCCGCAGAATGGGAATTTGACGGTGAGCTTTATCATAAGCTTCTTAACGCGGGTCCTGAAAACATCTCCTTCCGGAGCAGATTATTTACGGATTTAAACGGTCTTTTGGAGGCTTTAGATCATGGAAATAAATAGAGAAACAGGGCGAAGCTCTCCCATCGGAGTTTTTGACTCCGGAGTGGGAGGACTGACGGTTGTCCGTGAGATCATGCGGCAGATCCCGAATGAAAAAATCATATATTTCGGAGATACCGCGCGTGTTCCGTACGGCAGCAAGTCAAAGGAAACCGTCACCCGCTATTCCGAGCAGATCGTACGGTTTTTGCGCACCTTCAGCGTTAAGACCATAGTGGTCGCATGCAACACGGCCAGCGCGTGCGCGCTTGACACCCTCGAAAAAGATATTGACATTCCCATTATAGACGTGGTAAAACCGGGGGCAAAAAACGCCGCGGAAGTCACGCGCAACGGCCGTATAGGCGTGATTGCAACGGAAGCTACCATCGCCAGTCAGATATATACGGAATACATAAAACAGCTCAACAGGAATGTGACTATTTACGGTAAGGCTTGCCCCCTTTTTGTTCCTCTTGTAGAGGAAGGGCTGCTTGAGGATCCCGTCACTGACGAAATCGCCAGACGCTATCTCTCGGAGCTCATTGATATCGATATCGACACGCTGATCCTGGGGTGTACGCACTACCCTCTTATCCGCTCGACGCTGGGCAGGATAGCAGGCGAAAATGTGACTTTAGTCAATCCGGCCTACGAAACGGCGCTGGAATTAAAGCGCAGACTGGAATCGCTTGATCTGCTAAACGACGACCCTCCGGCGCTTGGCGCCAACCAATACCGTTTTTTTGTGAGCGACAAGGCGGAAAAATTCGTACGGTTTGCAAACTCAATTATAAAATACGGCATCCTTTCCGCAAAAGCCGTAAACATTGAAGAATATTGACAGACGTAAAAAGGATTCCTCCGACATGAACAGACATGCCATTCTCACCATCACCGGATACAATGAAGACGGAACCGTCACCCGTCAGTCAGCCGTGGGAGAATATTACGAGAGAAACGATAGTCTCTTTGTACTGTACGAGGACGAAACGGGAGACGGCTTAAAAAATAAAAACCGCATAAAGCTTAAAGGAAAACGCCTTGAGCTGGTACGGAAGGGTTCCGTCACGACCTGCATGATCTTTGAGCCGGGCCTTAAGCATGTCACGGATTACTCAACGCCCTACGGCATGACGAAGCTCTGCATCTCTACAGAATCCGTAAAGGCGCTCCGGTTGGGCGATTCCGTTGAAATATCCGCCGTATACGATCTGTCGGACGGAGAACGGGTTATAAACCGCTGTAAAATTTTGGTCAATATCGAATTTCACGTGTAAACTTTGCGGCTCAAACTGCCGATATATTTAATACAATCATGGATGATGTTGCGCCCGTTAAGGGCAGAAACGGCGTATTCCGCCAGAAAGAGGGACAATATGAGTGTAAACGGAGTTACATCAACACAGGCTGCGGCTGCCTACAATTATACCGCACAGGAAAACAAAACAGTGGATGAAGCGTCAAAGGCTGTAGAAGCATCCGAAGTCAAAAAGCAGGACACCGGAGTTTACTACGAACCCTCAGCCGACTCTCAGACTGTAGATTCCGCAAAGAAAAATTATAAGCCTGACACGAATCTGATAAACAAGCTGAAAGCAGACGCGGAGGCACGTACCGCACAGCTTCGCAGCCTGGTCGAAAAGATGATGAGCGGACAGGCAAACACATACGGAAAGGCCAACAATATCTGGCAGTTTTTGCGCTCCGGCAGCTATACCGTTGATGCCGCGACCAGGCTGCAGGCTCAGGCCGACATTGAGGAGGACGGTTACTGGGGCGTAAAGCAGACCTCAGATCGAATCATAGATTTTGCCACTGCCCTTACAGGAGGAGACCCCGACAAGATCGAGGAGATGCGCGATGCGTTTAAGAAGGGATATAAGCAGGCAGAAAAGACCTGGGGCGGTTCTCTCCCCGATATATCCAAGCGCACCTACGACGCCGTGATGGAAAAATTCGACAAGATGGCAGAAGAAGCCAAAAAGAGTACCCAGGCAGCTCAGGAAGAAGATCCGACCAAATAATTTTTGTTTGGTAACAGGTCGTCCTGTTTAGCCGCGCCATACAGGCGCCGGCTGTTTATATAAAGCCATGGGAGTCTGCGTTAAGCAGTCTTCCCATGGCTTCTATATTTGCAGATTCTTTTACTCCGCTTCAGCCGCCCTTAACCACCAAAAGCTTCTGTCCGGGCACAAGTTCGTC
>CANQSE010000030.1 GCA_947626405.1 uncultured Acetatifactor sp.
TCACGGTGCCAGGTAAGTACGGCTTTCACGGCTTTTATCCTGCCTGCGCTTCCCTCCTGTATGAAGCTCTTAATCTTCTCCACACAGGGATTGAGCCTGTTCTGAAACACTACACAGACGCGCTGCGAGCCTTCAAGCGCCATAAGAGCTTCAAACTGCCGTCCCGTCATTGTGATCGGCTTTTCAGCCACAACCTCCTTGCCCGCTGCCAGGGATTTTCGGATCATGTCGTAATGAAGATAATGAGGCGTGCATATATGGACGCAATCCACATCGCCGTCCTCCAGCATCCTGTCAAAATCCTCATACGCCTTCACTCCGTAGAGATCCTGACACTCTTTGCGGCGCTGAGGATTTATATCGCACACTCCGCACAGCTTCGCCTTTTCGACATGCTCAAGCGCCCTTGCATGTATTGGCCCGATAGCTCCGTACCCCACAATACAAACATTTTTCATATCAGTAAAATCCCTTTGTACACAGATACTCATAACTCATTTTCAGGGATTCAAACGGATCCCGCCTGCAGTAATCCTGCTCTACCAGCGCCCACCGTGTTCCTGCCTGATCGCAGGCTTTTATGATGCCGTCCCAGTCAAGATTTCCCTGTCCGATCTCCGCCATCTCGGCGGAATTGTCGGCATTGGCCTTAAGATCCTTAAAATGCACGGCCATAGCCCTCTCTCCCAGGCGGCGTATAAACGCTTCCGGATTCATTCCTCCAAACTGGAGCCAGTAAGTGTCCACGATAAATTTCACATTATCCGGATCCGTCTCGTCAATAAGCCTGTCCATAATAAACCTGCCGTCGTATTTTGTAAACTCGAACGCATGATTATGGTAACCAAGATAAAGCCCTTCCTCTCTCAGGCGCTTCGCCGCGTTGTTAATGCCCTCCACAAAATCCGTTATACCCTGCAGGTCATGGCGGTATTCTTCCGGCATTGAGCCTATGCCGCAAAGCTCGCACTCCAGCGTCCTGTTATAGGCTATAACATCTGAAAGCCTCTCGGCAAAATCGCCGTATGCCATATGCGTCGCCACCACCTTCAGTCCGTACCTGTCAATGACGGGCTTCATGGCGGCCGCAGGCAGGGGTGTACCGGAGATCTGTATCAGCCTGTACCCTATGTCCCTCACTTTTTTGCAGGTGTCTTCAAAGTCCTCCACCGTACCGATGTGATCACGCAGCGTATAAAATTGAGCTCCAATCTGTCTTTCCATTCTTCTCCTCATTTCTGCAGAGTTTCATTACATTTACACCCTGTATCAATATGTCCCCTTTGTGTCCGCCACCACCTGCGCAGCCTTTTTTACCTTAGTTGAGCCGGCGATTTTTTCCTGAAGTAGTTCGTAATATCGATCATGGGGAAAATTCTTTACATCAACCGTCTCATTTGTCCACGCGCTCAGATGAATTGCGTTGGAGATGGTAAGTCCCAGGATTCCCTCCTCACCTCTTGCAAGCAGCGGGGTGCCGTGCAGCACTGCGGCGGCAAAATTCCTTAAGATCCCCACGTGCTGCGCGCCTCCCGAAAAGTCCGCCGGCACATTACACTCCCAACATTCCGGCCGCCCAAACGGAGCCTTGTTGTCACGGTTAAATTCCCTCTCAGACACACGGTTTCTGAAAAAGGTGAGCTTGTTTCCCTCAACAACCACCTTTCCCATATCGCACGCGATCTCCAGCCTGTTGGTGCCGGGAGCCTCTCCGGTGGAAGTGATATATTCCCCCGTAGTGCCGTTGTCATACTCAAAATACGCCATTACATCGTCTTCAACCTCGATGTCGTAGTATTTCCCGAAGCTGGCCTTTGCAAAGATTCTGTCAGGCATGCCAAACATCCACTGCCACAGATCAAGCTGGTGCGGGTTCTGATTGATTAAGGCGCCGCCGCCCTCCTCCCGCCAGGTTGATCTCCATGTGCTGCTGTCGTGATAAGCCTGAGACCTGTACCAGTCCGTGATGATCCAGGTAATCCTCTTGATATGTCCAAGATCTCCACGCTGTATCATATCCCTCACCTTCTGATAGACGGGATTTGTCCTCTGGTTGTACATGATGCCGAATACCTTTCCGGAACGCTCCGCGACTTCGTTCATCTCCTGTACCTGCTTTGTGTATACGCCCGCCGGCTTTTCCGTTATCACGTTAAGACCGTGCCTGAACGCTTCAATGGCAAGCGGCGGATGTTTGTAATGCGGCACCGCTATGAGCACAGTGTCACACAGGCCGCTGTCGTAAAGCTCCTCCGCAGTCTCAAATACCGCAAGTCCGGGATATGCGGCCTTTGCTGCCTCCCGTCTTGCCGGGGCAATGTCGCACACGGCGGTAAGCTCCATTTCTTCCACTTTCCCCGCCATCAGGTTCGCCACATGCCCTGTTCCCATATTTCCGTAACCTATAACGCCTATCTTAAGCTTATCCAATTCGGAATCCTCCCTTCGTCCGGTCGGGACCAACATTAAATTTTTTCAAGTATACGGTTAAGAGCCATGTACGCCAGAGTGAACGTCCCCTCTCCTCCCTCGGGAAGCTTAAGCATTTTGTCGTCCGTCTCCAGCGCGGCAAGTCCGTCAAAGCTTCCCAGGTGGGGCTCGATACTGAGGAATCCGTCGAATCCTTTCTCAAAAAGCCTTCTGAGCACTTCCTCCACTCTGCCGTCTCCTGCGCCTGACGGCACCACCCTGCCGTCCTTTGCACAGGCATCCTTGATGTGCATGTACGCAATGTGATCCTTAAGCAATTCGTAAGCTTCCATGGTGTCCTGTCCGCACTGTACGAAATTGGCAGGATCAAAAACCGCGCGGAATGCTTCGCACCCCAGCTCCTTCATCAAATCGTCGCAGCGGCAGGCAATATCACCGTAGATGCCCTTTTCGTTTTCATGCAAAAGAGTTATGCCCTGTCCTCGGGAATATTCAATCATCCTTCCGAGACGGGAGAGCACTTCTTCTCTTTCCTGCTCAGTCCAGTTCCCGCCGCCGTCGTGATAAAAGCTAAAAATTCTGATAAAGCCGCAGTCCAGCTTATTCGCCGTCTCCGCCACTCTCTTAAAAAGTTCAAAATGCGGCTCAAACGGTTCTTTTAAATTTACCTTTCCTATGGGAGAACCCACCGAGGAAGCGCGTATTCCGTACCGCTCCATTTTTTCCTTCAGGGAAGCCGTCTCACTGTCCGACAGTTCGGAAATATTTTTTCCGTCAATCCCTCTGGGCTCAAAGTAAGAAATACCGAGTTTTTTGAGTACACTGAACTGTACGTCTACGGATTGATTAATCTCATCGGAAAATCCGCTCAGTTTTTTATACGGCATG
Source organism: uncultured Acetatifactor sp. (assembly GCA_947626405.1). Classification (GTDB taxonomy): domain Bacteria; phylum Bacillota; class Clostridia; order Lachnospirales; family Lachnospiraceae; genus Acetatifactor. The sequence goes on from CANQSE010000030.1 coordinate 3,319, forward strand.
GCTTATGCTCCTCCTCGCTGCGCCTGAATACGTTTTCAAATTGTTACGCCGTTTATTTCCCCGATCACACCCTGAAGGATGCGACTGTTCTGTTAAGCTCCTCGCTGAGCCTTGACAATTCTTCCATCTGTGAGAGGACGGTCATGGAATTTTCATTGGAGTCCAGCGCAGACTTCTCCATCACGTCCATGTGGGAGGTAATCTCCGAAACAAGCTCCGCAATGTTTTGTATCGATTCATTAATTCCTGCCATGCTTGCCGTCATCTCCTGCGAGGAAGCGCCAAGGTCGCTTGATATATCGCTGTAAAAAACAGCATCCCGCTCATACATTTCCGCCATTCCCGTCATGCCCTTATAATCTTCCATGACCCTGTGATTCATAAAGTCCAGAATTTTTGCGGAGCTCTCGGACAGAAATGTCACATTTTCCACAACGCTCTCTGTGACGCTGCGGATCTTGTCCACCGCCATTCTGGAATTGTCCGCAAGCTGCCTGATTTCTTCGGCCACCACCGCGAACCCTCTGCCGGCCTCTCCTGCCCTCGCCGCCTCAATAGACGCGTTAAGCGCAAGCAGATTTGTCTGTGAACTGATTGACAAAATCTCCACAGTGAGCGTGTCGATCTCTTTTACGCGCTGGCTGTCCGAAATCGCCTTTTCAAGCTCGGACCTCGTGCCCTGATAGAGCGCAACCGCCTCCTGAGTCGATTTCACCGAGGTTTCGCGCTGTTTTCCGGCGCGGGCCATGATGTCGCTGGACTGAGCGGCGGCTTCCGTGGCCTTTTTCGCCACGTTTTCAATGGCATATCCGAGCTCCTGGGCGGTGACTCTTATGCTTTCCGCAAGCTCCTTTGCCTGATCCGTCTGAGCGCGGACACGTCCCGCAGCATCCGCTATACCGTCAATATCACTGTTAAGCACGGTCATGCTTGCGGAGGTTCCCTCAGCTATGGTGCTGATACTTCCGGCCTCCTGTTTGGTATTTAATATAATTCCCCTGATCTGCTGTTTTACCTCAACCGTCGCCGTTCTTATCTGTTCTGCCTCGTCTTTATACTGACTGGGAATTGTCTTTTCCACCGTAACATTCTCGGAGAAGTCTCCCGATGCAAACTGTTTTAGCATCTGGACAGGAGAAAGCGTCCTGCCGATCAGATTGGCTACAAACAGCGCCACCGCGCCTATGGCAAGAACCACGATGACAAGGGAAACCATAATCATTGCCACAAGTGAGCCTGTCACATTTGCCGTCGGCTCCGCCACTCCCAGCTTCCAGCCGCTTCCCTCAATCTCTGCAACCGCAAAGTAACAGCGCGTTCCGTCATAATCCTTCATGGTCTTCGTGTCGCCGCTTTTTCCGTTCAGTATGTCCTTAAGTCCGGGAAGTACGTCCGACACAGCCACAGCGGTATCTTTTGTAGGCTCATACGCATCGTTTTTATGGGCGATATAATTATCGGAGCTGTCAACAAGGAAGCCGTATACGCCGTCTGCGTAGTTGATATTTCGGGTCAGCTCCGTCACAGTGTCCAGCGTCACGTCAAGGCCTATCACCGCTGCAACCTTCCCGTCAATTATGACAGGAGCGGCAATTGTCATACACATCTGTTTGGTTACGGCATCCAGATAAGGATCCATAACAATTGTTCCCTTTGCCTGTGATGCCTGTATGTACCATCCCCTTTGCGTGGGGTCATATCCTTCCTCAACCTCGGCATTGTGATTTGACTGAATAAATCTCTTGTCCGGCGTGCCGCAGTAAAGGTTTAAAAGCTCCGGATGTCCCTCGGCGTGAGCATCCACCACCGACTGTACGAAACCGGTGTCAAGCTTTCCGACTGCTGCGACGCTTGCCGCTGTTCCCTCGGTAAGCATCTTTTCACTCTCAATCCAGGTATTTATCTCCTCGGCGTATTTCTCCGAATTGAGAATAAGCGACTGCCTCTGGTCCCTTATCAGCCTGTTCGCCGCCACCACCACGGTTCCCACAGTAGTCAGCAGGATACTGATTACCACAATACCTATGACGCTGAACGTCAGCTTTCCCTTGATAGTTCTCATAGTGAATTTCTCCTTTCATCTGCGTATACACGTACCTTTTAAACACAGCACCATTATACTATTTTTTACCTGAAAAAAACAGCGAACGCCTAATTTTTTGCAACGGGCCTCCCCGAACCTTTTACAATAAAGCCCACGTTATCCAGGCTTTCATCTGCGGCGATAGCACCGTTGTAATCCTGATTGGAAAGGACAAGGGTGCTGCCGTTCATATCGCACTTTGAATTCCAGATGTCCTGCAACTCAACCCCGCCATCAAAAGGCAGCTCAATGCTCCACTGCGAGCAATCCCCGCCTGATGAATTTTTTATCGTAACGCTGTACTGACTGCAGCGCTCGCCGTTCTGATCCCAGGAATTAACCATCACGACTGTGATTTCCATACCCTGCGGATCGGTAAAGGAGACCTCATCCTGTTTTTCACTGTCATCCGCCGCTTCAGCCTGTCCCGCCTTCGGGAGATGACAGATGCCGGCGGTACTGTCAGCGCCGTCACTCGCCGTTTCAGCCTGTCCCGCCTGTACTCCGGCCGCTTCCTCTCCGTTTAAAAGCTCATAAAGCCATTTGCCGGATTCGCTTAAGTCTTCAGTTGTAAAACCGCTTCGCTTGCTGCAGCTGCTCTTAATGAGCGCGGAGGTTTCGTCTTTGTTTGACAGGTTCCACGCCACATAGCTTACGCCGTAGCTGTCAAGCAGTTTGATCCATTCATCCGCCTGCGTTCTGTCAATAGCTCCGTTTCCGCTGGCATCGCATATTCCGTATTCGGAGACAAATATCGCAAGGCCGTCCTCTATTGCCTTAGCCATGGTGTTTCTCAGTGATTCAGTGTGAGTCGCCGCATAAAAGTGCAGCGTATACATTACGTTTTCACAGTCTTCTATCGGATCCTTAGCCGCCTGATCCACAAACTGGCACCAATTTGGAGTCCCCACCAGTATCAGGCCGTCGCTGTCGTTTTTCCTTATTACTTCTATTATCTGCTCCGCGTAATCCTTGACATCCTTCCAGGTTGTTCCGCCGTTTGGCTCATTGCAGATCTCATATATAACGTTAGTGTAATCTGCGTAAGCTTCTGACATCTCACTGAAAAATTCTTTTGCCTCGTCGATATGCGTATTGGGATTTCCGTCAGACAGAATGTGCCAGTCTATAATAACATAAAGGCCGCAGTCTGTAGCATACTGTACTCCGTTTTTCACAAGCTTCTTAAGGCTTTCCTGATCTCCTCCCGAGCAGTAGCCTCCGTTTTCCGCGGTGTACATGGCGAGACGTATCACGTCTATTCCCCATTCATCCTTCAACTGACGGAAACATTCCTCGTTCACATAATCAGGGAACCACGCAAGGCCGTGTGTGCTGATTCCCCTAAGCTGTACAGGATTTCCCTGGCTGTCCACAAGCCTCGTGCCGTCAACGGCCAGCGCCGGAAGCATACCGTTTTCCATATTTGTTTTATTATCCTTACCCTTTCCCATTTCCTGATCCGCCCCTTTATCCGTGTTCCCTGTCTGCTTACCCGCATCACCCGACTGCTTGTCTGCATCACCCGTCTGACTGCCCGCGTTCTCCGTCTGCTTGTCAGCGTCACCTGTCTGCTTGCCCGCATCACCCGGCTTACTGCCCGCATTCTCTGTCTGTTTATCCACGCTCTCCGTCTGCTTATCCGCGTTCTCCGTCTGTGTTTGTTTTCCACAGCCTGCGAATGTGGCTGAAACAAAAAGCAGTGCGCATACCAGACCCCACAAATATTTACTGCAATGCAACTTCATCTTTGCCATCTCCTCGTTTTATCCCTCAGGCGTGTTTTCCTGCGGCGTACCGCCCGGCAGATATTTCTCATACAGCATATGCTGATCGTCTATGCACTGCCAGGCGCTGCTGGAGCCCGCCGTGACGCACAGATATTCTCTGCCGTTTACGTCAACGGAGAGACTGGCGGCGCAGCTTCCTGACTGATTTACAAACCCCGTCTTTCCGCAGAGCACTTCACCATGGGTATCCCTGTCTTCGATCCGGCGCAGAAACAGGTTAGAAATGGAAATTCCCTCCGGATGCTGTTCCGTAGACGACGTATTGTAGGTGTGTGCAGAAAGCACCTGACGGCAGAACGGATTGTCCGCGGCCTCCTTCAAAATCAGCGCTATGTCGCAGACCGTGCTGTAGTGTGATTCGTCATAAAGTCCCACACAGTTTGTAAAATGCGTCGTCTCGGATATGCCGAGAGCCTCCAGCTTCTGGTTCATCAATTCCACAAACGCCTCGTGGGATCCTGCTGTATACACCGCCAGACCCACGGCGGCATCAGCTCCGGACGGCAGAACCGTTCCATAAAACAAATCTCTCACCGGAATCTGTTCGCCTACGGAAAATCCCACCGCACTACAGTCATTAACGTAGACATAGTCTGTTATTTCTCTTGTCATCACAAAGAAGTCGTCCAGGACTTCCTCGGTCCCGTCAACAATCCCAAGAGCTTCCGCGGCTGTCAGTACCGTCAACACCTTAGTCATTGACGCAGGGCTTATGCGCGAGGAATAATTTCTTCCTGCGATAATGCTACCGTCCCCCACATCGATCAGCACGCCATATTCGCTGATAATGCTTTCATCAAACCCTTCCGTAAAAGACGTTGATGAAGCCTTAAAAACTTCCGGTTCGGACGAAACGGTCACAGTGCCGTCACTGTTTTCAGATGCGGCTGCGCCGGAGGACTCTCCTTCGGCTTCCGCCCCTTCCGGAGGCGTTTCTTCGCCTTCATCCTGAAAGTCCCCGAGCACTTCTGCCGTAAAACGGCTCTGGACATCTTCCAGTGACAGTATAATCTTCTCTCTGTCCGAATAAGACACCTGATTCACCGTATCCGTATTTTCATCTAACTCTGTATTTTCATTAAGTTTCGTATTTTCATTTGATTCCGTATTTTCCGCGCTGTGAAGCCGTGCATGCAGTCCAAATCCCAATCCCGCCGCCAGCACCACGGCCGCAGCTGCCAGCACGCACCGATGAAAAATTACCGTTCTGCGTTTCTGACGTCTCATTTCTTCCAGACGCCGTTTTCTTTTAAGCTGGCGCTCTATCTCATCCTTGTCCTGATCCGGCAGTTCCCGCGTCAGTTTCTGAGCGTCTCGCACCGTCTCCGCTTCCATTCAATCAACTCCCATATGCACTGCTTTAGCAGAATCATTATACCACCAGCGCAGAAAAGGAAGCGCCGCGATAGCGGCATTTACTTTTCAAGCGGTGGCTCGCCGGTATAATCGCCGCGACAGCGGCGGCTGCCGATGCAATCGGCAGGGATTTTGCTTTAGCAGAATCATTATACCACCAGCGCAGAAAAGGAAGCGCCGCGACAGCGGCATTTACTTTTCAAGCGGTGGCTCGCCGGTATAATCGCCGCGACAGCGGCGGCTGCCGATGCAATCGGCAGGGATTTTGCTTTAGCAAAATCATTATACCATCATTACGACCATCCTTCTACCGTTTTTTAAAAAAACGACACTCCGGCGCACCTTTTCAGTCCTTCGCCAAAACGTATAACAATGTGCATTTTGTCACAGATAATGTACGGCGACAGCCAGATTCAGATAACAGGCAAAAGTCACCCAAACAATATAAGGTACAAGCAAATAAGCCGCCTTTTTGTCAAGCAGCAGAAATTGACGCATGGTGAGATATATCGCGAACCATAACGCCAATATCCATCCAAACGCCAGAAAATAGGTCTTTAACTGAAAAAACAGAAGGGGCCATACAATGTTTAAAAGAAGCTGATTGCCGTAAAGCGAAAGAGCAAGGCGTCTGTCGTTACAGCAGGATTCGTAAACCCTCCATGCGGCGATTCCCATCAATATGTACAGAATTGTCCAGACTATGGGAAACACCCATCCCGGAGGCGCAAGCGGCGGTTTATACATATCCGCGTACTGACGCATGCTTCCTCCCGTCAGAAAAGCGCTCAAAATTCCCGCTCCAAGGCTGATTGCAATACTTACGGCCAGAGATTTCAACCGACCTTTTTCAATATTAGGTTTAGTAAATTCCGGTTTCTTAAAATTAAATTTCATACTGCTGTCCCGCGTTTTTTTCTTTACAGTATATGCCGCGGCCTGATAACTTTTGTAAAAATCATGAAACAAAAAATTTGCTTATAGTTCTCTTTTCCTGTAAAAAACAACAGACAGATACCAGGACAGCGCACAGAGCCCAATTCCAAAGAGCACCAATCCGCTCAAAAGCAGATTAGGTGTAAATTTGCTCAATGATATCCCTATAGGCAAGCTATCGGTGACAGCGATACCGCCACAAAATATTCCAATCATAAAAAAATAAACAATTCTTCCCTTTTCGACGCCAAGCAAAAAAACAAACGGCAGGCATAAAGAAAAACAGGCTATTGCCATAACCCACATAAGCACCAAAGTTATAATATAATCACTGAGCGCAAATCCTCCGTTCACTATATTCATTTTGACTGCCTGAACGATGCCTGTAACTGCCATAACTGCCAGCACCGAAAAAAGACCAATAAGATATTTTGCAGACACAATTTGCATTTTTGTATAAGGTAATGTCCCGCTGTAGTGAATCCACCCGCTGCGCTCATCGTAGCTGAGAAGATTGACAGGTATCATTCCGCATAAAAGACACGGATAAAACAAATAAAAATTATCCTCATCCACGCAGGATACCACAAGGAAAAGCATCGCAATCAGCAGATATGCCTTGCAATACTTTTTCATCATGTACCAGTCTTTTAAAAGCAAGCCCTTCATTTATACCGCCTCCTTAGCCAAAAATACAAAGAGTTCCTCAATACTGACAGGGGAGACCGAGCCGTAATCCGGCACGGCGTCCCTAAGTACCAGCGCTTCCGTCCCATATGGATTTTCCTTTTTGTACAAAACCGCATCGGGCGGCAGATTCCGCAGCTGCTCCATGGTACAGTGCAGCAGGCCATATTTCGCAAGCAATCGATCCTTTTCCTCGCAGAGCAGCAATTTCCCTTTATGCAGAAAAGTTATGTAATCGCACAATTTTTCGAGATCACTTACGATGTGGGACGAGATCAATACGGAATGATTTTCATCTCTTGTAAACTCGTTCAGCATCGTCACAACTTCGTCCCGAACGACCGGATCCAGTCCCGATGTCGGTTCATCCAGAAGCAGAAGCTTTGCCTTGTGTGACAGTGCAACGGCGATGCCGAGCTTCATTTTCATACCACGGGAAAAATCTTTGAACTGCTTGCCATCCGGCAAAGACATTTTGCCGATCAGGGCGGAATATTCTTCTTCCTGCCAGTTTTTGAAAGTGCGCTTCATCACCTCTCCAACCTGCCTTACGGTTAAACATTCGGGAAGTCCCACCTCGTCCATGACAACGCCGATATCCTCTTTGATAAGCTCTATGTGGTCGCTGCTGTCCCTGCCAAAAATCGTTACCGTCCCTTCGTCCTTGCGGAGCATATTCAAAACAAGCTTGATCGTAGTGCTTTTACCGGCGCCGTTTTCTCCGACAAGTCCCATGATACAGCCGCTTGGAAGCGTCAGGTTTATGTGATCCAACATAAAACCCGGGTAAAATTTTGTTAAATCCTTGATTTCCAGTGAATTCATTTTCCTATACCTCCCGTGCGTTCAAACACACATAACAATCAGAATTTGAAATTTTACTTTCAAATTTGTTCCTCCATAGCGAACTGCAGCATTTCAATAAGTTCCTCCTTGCTTAAATTGCATGTGACCGCCAATCTTACAATTTCCTCGATGTACGCCTCTATTTTTTTGAGATTTTCCTCCCTGATCAGCTCCAGGTTTTTGGGAGCCACAAAACATCCCTTCCCGGGAATCGTGTAGATAAAACCTTCTTTTTCAAGCTCCTCATAGGCCCGTTTTGTCGTAATAAAACTGATCCTCAGATCCTTTGCGAGTCCTCGAATGGACGGAAGCATCTCATCCTCCCTTAGGGAACCGCTTATAATCTGAGCTTTGATCTGCGAATATATCTGGTCATAAATTGGCGTTCCGTTTTTGTTATCGATTAGTATATACATACAGCCGCCTCCGTAAATACTGTATATTTTGATTATATACAGTTCGGGCAGAATTGTCAATAACCTGCTTGAAAAAGTGTTAAAATAATAAAAAACGCAGTTCTAAAAGTGGTTGATGAATACCGAATCAGCAGGGTCGTGCTTTTCGGCTCGCGCGCTAACGGAACGGCAACGCCCTCCAGCGACGTCGATTTAATAGTTGAATTTAGCACACCCGTGACACTTATCACGCTTGCCATGCTTTCACAGGCTCTTGAGGAAATTCTCCATACAAGTGTAGACATTATCCACGGTCCTATCCAAAGCACCGACCTTCTCGAAATCGACAGGGAGATTGAACTTTATGCCGCGTAGAGACATTATCATAATTGACAATATCTTGACGATGAAAAACTGAAGCGGGCAGTCGCAGAAATTTTCTTAAAGATCAAACGCCCGTCTCCGATACGGCTGGCACATTCCAGCCACAGGAAACGGACGTTTGGTCTTTTATTTTGGATTTTTGATTACTGACGCACCGCTGATGTTGTTGTCACACTTTATGCAGTGTTGTCATTTTAACGTTTTTGCAGATTAGTTGCTCTTTGCCAGTTCGGCACGCAATTTTTCCGTAAGTGCGGGAACAATCTTATTCAAATCTCCCACCACGCCATAATCTGCCACGTCAAATATAGGTGCGCTCTCGTCCTTGTTTATTGCAATTATTATGTCGGATTCCTCCATTCCGGCCAGGTGCTGGATGGCTCCGGAAATACCGATTGCAAAATATACGTTGGGACGAACTGTCTTTCCGGTCTGTCCTACCTGCAGATCCTTGGGCTTCCAGCCCGCATCAACGACCGCACGTGAGCAGCTCACCTGACCGCCAAGGACTTCCGCCAGATCCTCAAGCATCTTAAAGTTCTCCGGACTGCCCATTCCGCGTCCGCCGGATACCAGAATCTTTGCATCCATGATATCGACTGTGTTTGCGACAGCCTTTACGACATCAAGTATCTCGACATACTTGTTATCGGGGGTGAAGCCGGGATTAAACTCCTCAACGTTAGCCTTAACGCCGACCTTCCTCTCGCGCTTCTGCATAACTCCGGGACGAACCGTAGCCATCTGGGGACGGAAATCAGGGCACGCGATGGTTGCAATTGTATTTCCGCCGAAAGCAGGACGCGTCATAAGAAGCTGATTGTGCTTCTGTTCCTTTCCGGGAGTCGGTACGAGCGGGAAATCTCCGATATTTCCTGCTGGCGGGAATCGTTCCTGCCGTTTCCGCTCATGAGCTGCAAATAGTCT
>CANQSE010000031.1 GCA_947626405.1 uncultured Acetatifactor sp.
GAAAAATCGACGAGGAGGCCGTTATGAAAATGGTCGATCTGGCCATGGAAAACGGCGTTAATTATTATGATACCGCATGGGGATATCATGATGGAAATTCCGAGCTTGTAATGGGGCGGGCGCTGAACAGGTACCCAAGGGAAAAATTTTATCTTGCCACGAAGTTTCCGGGATATGATCTGTCAAATATGGACAAGGTGGAAGAAATTTTTGAAGAACAGTTAAAAAAATGTGGCGTGGATTATTTTGATTTTTATCTTGTTCACAATGTGTGCGAACTGAATATCAATCAGTATCTGGATGAAAAATACGGAATTTACGACTATCTGGTGAAGCAGAAAGAGAACGGCCGCATCCGTCACCTTGGATTTTCGGCGCATGGCAGCGTGGATGTGATGAAGCGCTTCCTTGCCAGGTACGGAAAAGCGATGGAATTTTGCCAGATTCAGTTAAACTGGCTCGACTGGGAGTTTCAGGACGCAAGGGGAAAGACAGAGCTCTTAAAAGAGCACGGACTGCCCATATGGGTAATGGAACCCCTTCGCGGAGGAAAGCTTGCCGCGCTCTCCGATGAAGCCGAGGCGCAGCTTAAGGCTTTAAGACCGGATGAGGGAATCCCCGCGTGGTCGTTTAGGTTCCTTCAGACGATCCCTGAGGTGACTGTCGTTCTTTCAGGAATGTCAAACGAGCAGCAGCTTCTGGACAATATAAAGACCTTTGAGTCAGAACGGCCCTTAAATGCACAGGAGAGAGATGCGCTTCTTGGTATCGCGGATAAAATGCTTAAGAAGACCAGCCTTCCCTGCACGGCGTGTCACTATTGCGTAAGCCATTGTCCAAGGGGACTGGATATACCCAGGCTTTTGGAGCTGTATAACGAGCATGTATTTACAGGGGGAGGGTTCCTTGCGCCTATGGCGCTGATGGCAATACCAACGGAGAAGCAGCCCTCTGCCTGCATAGGCTGTCGCAGCTGCGAGGCGGTGTGTCCTCAGCAGATTAAAATATCCGAGGCAATGGCGGATTTTAAGAGCAAACTGTAAAAAATGTCTGCCGCAGGAGTGAAAGCTAAGACTGGATCTGTGAAAAAACCTCCCCGATTGGGGCCTGGATCAAAAGATCCGCACCGGCGTCCCTCGGCGTGGGAGCCTTGTTTATGACAACCAGCTTGTCGCCGTTAAAATAGTCTATCAGTCCTGCGGCAGGATATACGGCAAGGGAGGTCCCTCCGATGATAAGCACCTGCGCTTCGCTTATGTAGCGCACGGCGGCGCTGATGGTTTTGGGGTCCAGACCTTCTTCGTACAAAACGACATCGGGCTTGACGGGATTTCCGCATTTTTCGCAGACAGGTATGTCTTTTGACTCCATTATGTATTCCACGCTGTGGAAACGGCCGCAGCTTACACAGTAATTGCGCAGTACGGAGCCGTGGAGCTCAAGTACCACCTTGCTGCCCGCAGCCTGGTGAAGACCGTCTATATTCTGTGTGATAACGGCGCGGATCCTGCCCTGCGCCTCGAGGCTTGCGAGTTTTTTGTGGGCCGCGTTGGGGCGTGCCGACGGAAAAATCATTTTATTGCGGTAAAAACGGTAAAATTCACTTGGATTGCTGCGGTAAAAGGTATGGCTCAGGATCGTCTCCGGAGGATAGTCGTATTGCTGATTGTAAAGACCGTCAACGCTGCGGAAATCAGGGATGCCGCTTTCCGTGGAGACGCCTGCCCCGCCAAAAAACACAATGTTGTCGTGGCTGAGGATTATGTCCTGAAGCTGCTCTATCTCTTTCTTGTTTTTATTAACGTATTCACTCATACTGTCCGCCTCCGTTTTTAAATTGTGGCCTGAATGGGTGTCTGTTTTCTCTTATTTTAACACCTTTTCAAATATTTTGCTCAAAAATCAAAAAATCTTAAGAATTACATTTCCCCCGGATGTTGAACAGGGCAATTCATGTATGATATACTCTGTATTATTATTTCACGGATTATTTCACGGGTCGTTTTGCGTTTTGGATTGCGAGGTTAAATATTGCAAGGTTTAATATTGCGGGGTTTAATATGAAGTGGGCGGCTTTTTTCCTGATAATCGGCGTTTTGTGTATAATTTACTGTGTCTGCGTTGCCATTGTGGGTTTCTCCACTTATTTCTTTCTTGTATGGGGCTTCCTTGGAGCTTTAAGCCTGATGCTTGGGTGCTTTCTGCGTGAACGCAGGCTGGTGGAAAGGATTCCGACGAATCTGCGCAGAATTTCCGCGCTGCTTTTTGTGGCGGGGGTCGTTCTGTTTGCGGTCGTGGAAGGGTTTATCCTTTCGCAGTACGGCGCGACGCCCAAAGCCGGAGCCGATTATATGATTATTCTCGGGGCGCAGTGGAAACCGCAGGGCCCAAGCGAAGCGCTGAAGAGACGCCTTGACGCCGCCCTGGATTATCTGGAGGAAAATCCTGACACGATTGTCATAGTTTCCGGAGGCAGGGGGAGTGACGAGGTGATGAGCGAGGCTGCCGGCATGAGCGGTTATCTTGTGGACAGGGGGATAAGCAGGGATAGGATCCTTATCGAGGACAGATCGTCAAACACTCTTGAAAATATCGTGTTCAGCGGCGAAATGTTTGACATGGAAAACAGCAGGGTGGTAATTGTCACAAACAATTTTCATGTCTTCAGGGCCCTGAAGATCGCCGAAAAGCAGGGTTATGCTCATGCGGAGGGGCTGGCGGCAGGCTCGGTCCCTGCGCTTGCGCCCAATAATCTGCTTAGGGAGTTTGCGGGAGTAGTCAAGGATTTCCTGGCGGGAAATCTTTAAGAGAATAAGGTGAGGTAAAAGGCGTATGGAAATTCATGTTGGGGACGTAGTGAAGTTAAAAAAACAGCATCCGTGCGGCAGCCACGAATGGGAGGTGCTTCGCGAGGGAACTGATTTCAGGCTCAAGTGCCTGGGATGCGGACGTCAGATTATGATTGCCAGAAGGCTTTTGGAGAAAAGTGTAAAGAATATTATAGAAAATACTTGAAATAGCGAAATATTTATGGTATTATTTTAATCCGTGATGAATCAATTCCTTGCTCGCACCGTGAGTGCGGGCCGGAGACCAAAAGGAGGCAGCAGACAATGAACAAGTATGAATTGGCGCTCATTGTGACGGCTAAGATTGAAGATGAACAGAGAGCAGAGGTTGTAGAGAAATGCAAGGCTCTCATCGAGAGATTTGGCGGCACGGTGACAGGAGTCGACGAATGGGGCAAGAAGCGTCTTGCCTACGAAATCCAGAAAATGAAGGAAGCGTACTACTACTTCATCGGCTTTGAGGCTGAGAGCACCGCTCCGGCTGAGATCGAAAGCCGTGTCCGTATTATGGATAATGTCATCAGATACTTAATTGTCAGACAGGATGAAGCGCAAGTAGAAAGCGAGAAGTGATATTATGAATAAAGTTATTCTTATGGGACGTTTGACGAGGGATCCCGAGGTGAGGTATTCACAGGGAGCAAGTCAGACCGCAGTTGCGCGTTTTTCTGTGGCGGTTGACAGGAGATTTAAGCGTGAGGGAGAACCCGACGCGGATTTCTTCAACTGTACTTCTTTCGGCCGTCAGGCCGAGTTTGTGGAGAAGTATCTCCACAAGGGAACAAAGGTCGTCTTAAGCGGCAGGGTGCAGAACGACAATTACACCAACAAGGACGGACAGATGGTTTACAGCGTCCGCATTATGGTGGATGAGATCGAATTTGCCGAGAGCAAAAATGCATCCGGCGGCGGAAACGACGGCGGTTACAACAACGGCGGCGGGTTCGGCGGAAACGCTTCGGCGGCACCTTCAGGCGCAGGCGACGGCTTTATGAACATCCCCGACGGTATTGATGAGGAATTACCTTTTAACTGATTGTCAGTCATGTGAGATAGGAGGCAGCAAAATGGTTTACAATAAAGCAGAAAAAACCGACGCTCCGGTTAAGAAAAAGGGCGGAGTCCGCAGAAGGAAAAAGGTATGTGTCTTCTGTGGCAAGGACAACGTAATTGATTACAAGGATACAAACAAATTAAAGAGGTACATCTCCGAGAGAGGAAAGATCCTTCCCCGCCGTATTACCGGTAACTGTGCAAAGCACCAGAGAGCTCTGACCGTTGCGATCAAGAGGGCGCGTCACATTGCTCTTATGCCTTATGTTCAGGACTAATTCCAACTGAAAATGTTAAAAAAAGCAGGACGCTGTGCGCGTGGTGGAAGACCGCGGCACAGCGTTTTGAGTCTTTTTTGCAAAGCTTTACATATTTTGACAAATTAAATTGTGGCATAGTGCGGTTAAGTATGGTAAAATAAGTAAGCGGAACAAAAAATGTTGCTGCAGAAATAAGGGGTATACATGAAGAAAAGAATCAGGCTGAAAGGACGTATTAAAACTTACATACAGTTCAGCATTTATCTGGGATTCCTGCTGTGCGTCGTGGACGCGGCGGTATTCATGATAGATCTGCGCTCGGGGATTTTGGTGACAGGGTTCACTCTGTTTTATTTCCTGATAACGCTTTCCCTGTATTTTTATAATAAGCCCGTCCTTATGAACGAGCTTGTCAGCTTTGCCACGGAATACGGACAGATTCAGAGAAAGCTCCTGAGGGAAATGGATCTTCCGTATGCGCTGCTGGACGATAACGGGAAGGTTATCTGGACAAATCAGGCGTTTGAGACGGTGGTACACCAGCCGAAGGGCTACAGCAAATCCATTACGTCGCTTTTCCCCGCAATTACCCGGGACAGGCTGCCTGACGACAGCGGTGTGGACGAAGCCCAGTATGAGCTTGAGTATGAGGGAAATGAGTATGTGGCTAAATTCCGCAAGATTTCGCTCAAGGAGATGGCGGAGCACAGCGACGTTATCGATGCCAGAGACTACGACGGTTATCTGATCGCGCTGTATCTCTATGATGAGACTGCTTTGCACATCGCACTGCAGGAGGTGGACGACCAGAGCCTTGCGGTGGGAATGATTTACCTTGACAATTATGAGGAAGCGCTTGAAAGCGTGGAAGAAGTCCGCCGCTCGCTCCTGATTGCACTTATAGACAGAAAGGTTAATAAGTATATTTCGGGCTATGACGGAATATGTAAGAAGCTTGAAAAGGACAAGTATCTTGTTATCCTCAGGAAAAAATCTGTGTCACAGCTCCAGGAGGTGCGTTTTGATCTGTTGGAGGACGTAAAGACGGTCAACATAGGAAACGAGATGGCCGTGACAATCAGTATAGGTGTGGGACTAAACGGCCTGTCATACGCTCAGAATTACGAATTTGCCCGAAACGCCATTGATCTTGCGCTGGGCAGAGGCGGGGATCAGGCGGTGGTAAAGACTTCCGACAGCGTTGTTTATTACGGCGGCAAGAGTCTGCAGGTAGAGAAAAATACCCGTGTGAAAGCCCGCGTTAAAGCGCATGCCCTGCGCGAGATTATCACCAGCAAGGACACGGTGCTCGTCATGGGGCACAGGATGCCGGATGTGGACAGCTTCGGAGCGGCGGTAGGTATTTATAGGATTGCTCAGACTCTCGGACGTAAGGCGCATATCGTCCTGAGCGACGTAACGCCGTCCATTGCTCCCATGGTGGAACTGTTCAGGAACAACTCCGAATATGAGGAGGATATGATTATCGGCAGTCAGGCGGCCATTGACGCCGCAAACGGCAACTGCGTGCTTGTGGTGGTGGACGTGAACAAGCCCTCCATCACGGAATGTCCGGAGCTTTTGAAATTCTGCAAGTCCGTTGTTGTTTTGGATCATCACAGACAGGGTGTGGAGACGATTGAAAACGCGACGCTCTCTTACGTTGAGCCCTACGCGTCGTCCGCCTGTGAGATGGTTTCGGAGATTTTGCAGTATACGTATGACAACATTAAGATACGGGCTGAGGAAGCGGATTGTATGTACTCCGGAATTATGATAGACACCAACAACTTTATGACCAAGACAGGCGTGCGTACCTTTGAGGCTGCGGCTTTCCTGCGCAGAAACGGCGCGGACGTGACCAGGGTCAGAAAGCTTTTCAGGGAAGATGCGCAGGAGTACAAGGCAAGAGCGGACGCGGTGAGCCAGGCTGAGATTTACAAGCAGTTTTTTGCCATCTCAATCTGTTCGGCGGACGAGCTGCCAAGCCCTACCATTATCGGCGCCCAAGCAGCAAACGAACTGCTTAACATAAGGGGAATAAAGGCAAGCTTTGTGCTGACGGATTATCAGGGCAAGATTTATATAAGCGCCCGCTCAATAGATGAGGTAAATGTACAGGTTATTATGGAGCGTATGGGCGGCGGAGGGCACATGAGCACTGCGGCCTGCCAGATGGAGGGCGTGGGGATCATCGAAGCCATCGGAGAGCTGAAACGCACAATTGACAGCATGCTTGAGAATAACGAGATATAGCGTCAAATTCTGATTGGTATGTGCGCTTAAACGCACAGGAGGTATAAACGTGAAGATAATTTTATTGCAGGATGAGAAAAAACTGGGCAGGAAGGGCGATATTATAGAAGCAAGCGACGGATATGCGAGAAATTATATTCTGCCGAAAAAAATCGGAGTGGAGGCAACCCCTCAAAACCTGAACGATTTGAAGCTTAAGAAGGCTAACGAGAGCAGGATAGCCCAGGAACAGCTTGAGGCGGCTCAAAAGCTTGCAGAGGAGCTGGAATCCAGACAGATTACAGTGAAGATCAAGGCCGGAGAAGGCGGAAAGGCCTTTGGCTCGGTTTCAAGCAAGGAGATGGCGGCTGCCTATAAGGAGCAGCACAACATGGACATAGATAAGAAGAAAATTCAACTGCCGGAGAGCATTAAAAATTTCGGGACATATCAGGTCAGCGTAAAACTGCATCCGAAGGTAACAGGGACGCTGACGGTAAAGGTGACGGAAGCCTGATACGGCGGGAAGCGCCGCTTGCCATGTATGAAAGGCTTTTGTTTGGAGCGGCGGAGTGAAAGAGGTAACGAGATATGCCCGCTATGGAAGAAAATGTTTTAAAGAGAATATTGCCGCACAGTATGGAAGCCGAGCAGTCTGTCGTCGGGTCTATGATTATAGATCAGGATGCAATTGCTGCCGCGTCGGAAATTGTAACGGGAGAGGATTTTTATAACAGACAGTACGGAATACTGTTTGAGACTATGGTGGAGATGAGCGAAGCCGGAAATCCGGTGGATCTTGTGACGCTCCAGAACCGTCTGCGCGAGAAGGATGTGCCGCCGGAGGTCAGCAGCCTGGAGTTTGTGAAAGAGCTCATAACAGCGGTCCCGACCTCGGCTAACGTAAGGCATTACGCAAAGATTGTGGCGGAAAAAGCTACTCTGCGCCGTCTCATAAAGATGAATGAGGAGATAGCAAACACCTGTTACGCGGGAAAGGAACCGCTGGAAAGCATACTGGAAGATACGGAGAAGAAGATTTTTCAGCTCCTGCAGAAGCAGAACTCCGAGGAGTTTGTCCCGATCAGACAGGTTGTGATGAATTCTCTCGACAGGATTGAACTGGCCTCCAGAAATAAGGGGAGCGTCACCGGAATCCCCACAGGCTTTATTGATCTTGACTATCGGACCGCAGGTATGCAGCCCTCCGATCTTATACTGATTGCAGCGCGTCCGTCCATGGGAAAGACGGCGTTTGAACTGAATATTGCCGAATATATGGCATTTCGCAAAAACTATACGGTTGCCATTTTCAGCCTGGAGATGAGCAAGGAGCAGCTTGTAAACCGTCTGTTTTCACTGGAGTCGGGAGTTGACGCACAGAAGCTCAGAACGGGCCAGCTAACCGATCAGGACTGGGAGAAGCTGATCGAGGGCGCCGACATAATAGGAAAGTCCAGGCTTATCATAGACGACACTCCGGGGATAACAATTGCAGAGCTTCGCTCAAAGTGCAGAAAGTATAAGCTGGAGCACAATCTTGACGTCATAATGATAGATTACCTGCAGCTTATGTCCGGAGGCGGCCGTGCGGAATCAAAACAGCTCGAGGTGGCTGAGATTTCACGCTCGCTTAAGAGTCTGGCAAGGGAATTGAATGTTCCGGTAATAGCGCTTTCGCAATTGTCGCGTGCGGTGGAACAGCGGCCGGATCACAGACCGATGCTGTCGGATCTGCGTGATTCGGGAGCCATCGAGCAGGACGCGGATGTGGTAATGTTTTTATACAGGGATGATTATTATAATCACGATTCGGATAAGAAAGGAATACTGGAGGTTATAATTGCTAAACAGAGAAACGGCCCGATTGGCACGGTGGAGCTGGTGTGGCTCCCCGAAATCACAAGATTTGCAAACCCCGAGTTCAAGAGGGGAAAAACGTAAGCTTAACAGAGGTGAGACACGAAAGAGAATGGGATTTCCCATTCTCTTTTAATATTTTGTCGAAAGGAGAGGTTATGAGCAACTATCTGTTTATTTCTGACGCTGCGAAAGAGGTCAAGGTGGAAAGCCATGTACTGAGGTATTGGGAGGAGGAGCTGCATCTTCCAATAAAGAGAAACGAGCTGGGGCATCGCTACTATACCGAAGAAGATGTGGAAAGATTTAAACAGATTAAGGGAATGAAGGAAAGGGGATTGCAGTTGAAAGCCATCAAAATGATTTTGCGCGACGGAAAGCTGGACGTGCTGCCTATGGAGCAGGGAAATACCGACGAGGAACAGACTGTGAATAAGCAAAGCGGAGAAAACCGGATTGAGCGGATGCAGGACGGAGCTCAGGAGGCGGCGCAGGAGACGGGACTTGCCATAGATATTATTGACAGCAGGGACCGACGGATAACCGACGAGAGCAGGGAAGACAAGTCAAGAAGGCTGCAATGGCTTTTGCAGCATCTTATACGCGAGACACTTAAGGAGAATAACGGCGAGCTCTGCCAGGAAATAAAGGACAGCGTTGTGAAGGAGCTTGACTATCAGTTCCGTATGCAGGAGGAGAGGGATGACGAGAGGGATAAAATGCTTGCCCTGCGGGACGAGGAGCATTACAAAAAGATGGACGAGCTTCTGCGGAAAAAAACAAAAACCAGAGAATTTAAGTTTGGAAAGAAAAAGAAAGGCACCTCGCAATGAGGTGCCTTTTTTCCCTCCTGTTTATCAGCCCTGGGAGATTGCTCCGGTAGGGCATCCGCCTGCGCAGGAACCGCAGTCAATGCACTTTTCAGGGTCGATTTCAAACTTACCGTCCCCCATGCTGATGGCTCCTACAGGGCACTGAGCTTCGCAAGCGCCGCAAGCAACACAAGCATCACCGATTTCGTATGCCATAATAGAAATCCTCCTTTATGTTGATAGAAATATCAATAACCATATTCATTGTAATATAAATGACAGGCGAATACAAGAAAATTTTTATTTTTCAAACTCACTTTCCAATTCGCCCCTGCGCTTTTTAATCCCGTTCAAAATGACCTGCTTTTTTTCAAGAAGCTTTTTCTGGTCCATCGGAGGAACGCCCTTCAGCCGATATTCTATGCCGAGACTCTCGTACTTTTTAACCCCCATAGTGTGATAGGGGAGAACGTCGAGCGCTTTGAGATTGTGAAACTGTCCGATATAATAGCCAAGGTCAAAAAGATATTTGTCGTCGTCTGTGATGCCGGGAACGACAACATGGCGTATCCACATATCGACATTCTTTTCAGCAAGATATTCCGCAAATTTGAGAATATTTGTGTTGGGCTGCAGGGTCAGCTCCCTGTGTTTGTCGGGATCAATGTGTTTAATGTCAAGCATCACAAGATCCGTGAGCTCCATGAGCCTGTCAAGCTTTTCACGCTGCGGCAGGCTGTCCGGATTGTAAGCGATGCCCGAGGTGTCGATACAGGTATGGATGTTTTTTTCTTTTGCGAGTGTAAACAGATCCAGCAGGAAATCGAGCTGCATGAGAGGTTCTCCGCCTGTCACGGTAAGCCCGCCCCCGTTTGCGTAAAAAGGCTCGTTTCTTTCATATTGTTCAATAATATAGGAAGGCTCCATCAAGGTGCCGCCGTTCATGCTCCAGGTGTCGGGATTATGACAGTAGGCGCACCGCATCGGACATCCCTGCACAAATACAACAAATCTTGTGCCCGGTCCGTCAACAGTGCCGAAGCTCTCCAGAGAATGTATTCTGCCCTGCATAGTATATAGCTCTCCTTTTTTATGGTTTGTATATAGTATAACACGTAAAATGGAATTAGGCACGGAAATCTTGCTTTTGTCAGATTTTCATTTTAACAAATTACATTTTGACAAAAAAAGGAGCGCCGCAACACGGCGCCCCTTTGGTGTCGACATTCTCAGATTGCCTCATGGAAGGTACGGGAGATGACGTCGGCCTGCTGTTCCGGAGTGAGCTTGATGAAGTTCACTGCATATCCGGACACGCGGATGGTGAGCTGAGGATAGTTCTCGGGATGCTTCTGAGCGTCCAAGAGAGTATCTCTGTTCAAAACATTCACATTAAGGTGATGTCCGCCCTTTGTGGCGTATCCATCCAATAAGTTTACGAGGTTGTTAACCTGTGTTGAGTTTGCTGCCATAATTTTGTCCTCCTTCTTTTTGTTTGTCTGCGGGGCGGGTTCCCGCCCCGCAAAAGCTTTTAATTTTTAAATATTTCCAGCCGGATCAATTATAATCATCCAGACCCTGCTCGAGTGTGGGTACACTGCAGGCTAACGGTGTCCTGGAACAGTCCGTGCAGCCCATCGTCTGAACGTTCTTTGACTGTTTGACCTGCTCGTCACAGTCCACATTTACGTGTCCTACGCCTTTGGCCATGCCGGAATCCAGCATTTTTACCAGGTCGTCAATCATTTTTTTTTCGTCCATAGTGTCTCCTTTTATAACATATTCAATTAGATGAAAATTATTTCAGGTCAAGTTCTATATCACCTGCAAATACCTTGTCTTCCTTGCCAAGTGCGCCGGGGATGATGGTGAAGGTATTGGAGATACCGTCCTGAGCATCATTGAAGGGCAGCTTGGATACGGAGGAAAGGGATGCAACCGCACCGTGGGTATCGCGTCCGTGCATGGGGTTGGCTCCGGGAGCGAAAGGCTGGCCTTTCTTACGTCCGTCAGGCGTATTGCCGGTAGCCTTGCCGTAGGTGACGTTGGAGGTAATGGTCAGGATGGAGGTTGTAGGAATACCGTTCCTGTAGGTATGGTGTCTTCTCACAGCGGTCATGAACCTGTGCACCACATCCTGTGCGATCTCGTCAACACGGTCGTCGTCGTTGCCGTACTTAGGGAAGTCTCCGGTGGTCTCAAAGTCAACAATCACGCCGTCCTCGTCGCGGATAGGCTTAACCTTTGCATACTTGATGGCGGAAAGCGAATCGGCCACGATGGAGAGTCCTGCAACGCCGGTTGCAAAATAACGCTTTACGTCTCTGTCATGAAGCGCCATCTCGGCTCTCTCATAGCAGTATTTGTCGTGCATATAGTGAATGATGTTAAGGGTGTTGACGTAAACGTCAGCCTGCCATTCCATCATGTCGATGAACTTGCTGAACACATCGTCATAGTCGAGAACATCGCCTTCCACAGGGCGGTACTTGGGGCCGACCTGCTTCTTGGTAACTTCATCGACGCCGCCGTTCAAAGCGTACAGCAGGCACTTTGCAAGGTTTGCACGTGCTCCGAAGAACTGCATCTCCTTGCCGATAACCATGGAAGACACGCAGCATGCTATGCCGTAATCGTCGCCGTGAACGGGTCTCATAAGATCATCGTTTTCATACTGGATGGAAGAAGTCTGGATTGACATCTTTGCACAGTATTTCTTCCAGCTCTCAGGCAGCCTTGTTGACCAGAGAACCGTAAGGTTGGGCTCGGGAGAAGGTCCCAGGTTGGTCAGTGTATTCAGGTAACGGAAGCTCATCTTTGTAACCATTGACCTGCCGTCAACGCCTACGCCGCCGAGCGACTCGGTAACCCATACGGGATCGCCTGCAAAAATCTGGTTGTACTCGGGAGTACGCGCAAATTTGATGCAGCGAAGCTTCATGATGAAGTGATCGACAAACTCCTGAATCTGCTCCTCGGTGAAGGTTCCGTTCTTTAAATCTCTCTCTGCATAGCAGTCAAGGAAGGTGGAAGTACGTCCAAGTGACATTGCCGCACCGTTCTGCTCCTTTACTGCGCACAGATATCCGAAATAGGTCCACTGAATGGCCTCCTTTACGTTGGCGGCGGGTTTTGAAATGTCGCAGCCGTAGGAAGCAGCCATCTCCTTCATCATCTTAAGAGCGGTCATCTGCTCTGAAATTTCCTCACGGAGACGGATGACGTCGTCTGTCATGACACGTCCGGTGGAATCCTTCTGAGCCTGCTTGTCCTCGATCAGTCTGTCTATGCCGTACAGAGCCACACGTCTGTAGTCGCCGATGATACGGCCGCGCCCGTAAGCGTCAGGCAGTCCGGTGATAATGTGTGAGGAACGGCATGCCCTCATCTCCTGGTTGTAAGCGTCGAAGCAGCCTGCGTTATGTGTCTTTCTGTGAGTGGAGAAGAACTCGGAGATCTCGGGGTCCACCTCATATCCGTTGTCGGAGCATGCCTTCTCAGCCATGCGGATACCGCCGTAAGGCTGGAGAGAACGCTTGAAAGGCTTGTCGGTCTGGAAACCTACGATAGTCTCTTTATTCTTGTCAAGGTAA
>CANQSE010000032.1 GCA_947626405.1 uncultured Acetatifactor sp.
CTCATGGCAGGGTTGGAAAAGATACCGGCTGTCGTCATATACGGAAGCGAGACAGCCTCTCTGGTACACAGCAGGGGAATATACCGTTTTCCTCTCTCGCAGCCTGTTCTGGCGGACGACGACGGGCAGTGCTCGAGCCTTGGAAATTCCGCCACAAGCTGGGGGGCAAAGGATTGGGAAGCCTGCATAGTTGAAGACAGGGACTGTGAATTTGTGCCCGGGCAGTTTATATGGACGGGATTCGATTATATAGGCGAGCCCACTCCGTACCATACAAAAAACAGTTATTTCGGTCAGGTTGACACCGCAGGCTTTGAGAAGGATCCGTATTATTTCTTTCAGGCTGCATGGACTGATTTCAAAAAGGCTCCGATGGTTCACCTGTTTCCGTATTGGGATTTTAACCCCGGACAGCTTATAGATGTGCGGGCATGCACAAACGCGCCCGAGGTTGAGCTGTTTGTAAACGGCGTCTCAAAGGGAAGGCGTAAAATCGACCATGCTCACGGCACGAAGCTTACGGCGGACTGGCAGGTGGAGTATGCTGCGGGCACGATAACGGCGGTGGCATACGACGGGCAGGGAAGGGAAGCGGCAAGGGACAGCCATACGTCCTTTGCTGACAGCAGCCGTATCATGCTTTACCCCGACAAAACCCGTCTTAAAGCAGACGGGAAGGATATGTGTTTTGTGTGCGTGGAGACCTCTGATAAGCATGGAAATCCCGTGGAAAACGCTTCGGATTACGTGAAGATATCGCTGGAGGGCCCGGGACGCATAATGGGTATGGACAACGGAGACAGCACGGACTACGACGATTACAAGAATAATGTGAGAAAGCTTTTTTCCGGAAAGCTTCTGGTGGTAGTGGGAACTACCGGAGGGCCGGGGGAGATCAGGGTAAAGGCCGAAGGGCGGGGTCTTGAGAGCGCGGAGACGGTGCTTGTGTCCGAGGGAGACGCGGGAGCGGATCAGAGCTGTCTGGAGGACTGCCGCAGACTGGCATCGGCAAAGAATGAGCTCCCGCGGAGAATACCGGTGAGAAAGGCCGAAATCCGCGCCCTGGACGGCAGATGTATAACCGAAAACAAAAGGGAGCTGACCGTCGAAGCTGTTCTTTACCCTCCCAATACCACGGACAGGGAACTGATCTGGAAAGCCGTAAACGGGGCGGGCATACCGGTGGGATTTGCGGATGTGGAGCCCATGGATTGCGGCGATGGCAGAAATCTTGCAAAAGTCACGGCGTACGGGGACGGCTGCTTCATTGTAAGATGTATGGTCAAAAGCGGCGAAGGGATTGTGCTCATCTCGCAGCTTGAGTATAAGGCCGAGGGGATAGGACAGGCGTATATTGATCCTTACAGCTTTGTGGCGGGAGGGCTTTATACCAGAGCCTTCGGACAGCTTGGGAACGGAAACGAAAAGGGCGTGGCGACGCAGAGGGGAGAAATAAGCGGTCCGGTGTACGATCATGTAAACTTCGGAGGATTTGGCTCCGATGAGATCACACTGCCTGTTTTTGCGCTGGATTCCAAAGCATATGACATCGGTATCTGGCTTGGAGCTCCGTATGAGGAAGGCAGCAGGCTGCTTACCACAGTGACGTATCAGAAGCCTTCAATATGGAACACATATCAGGAGGAAACCTACAAGCTTCCGGAGCGCATACGCGGGATGGCGACAATAGCGTTTACGGTCAGGGACAAGGTCCACCTGAAGGGTTTTGTATTCAGGAGACTGACAAAGGCTTACGAGTGCCTTTGGGCGGAGGACGCATCCGGAGTATACGGAGACAGCTTCAGACGGGATGGCCGAGCCGTCCGCGGTATCGGAAACAATGTGGTGTTTGTATTTGACGATATGGACTTTGGGTGCGAGGGAGCGGCGGGAGTCACCGTCTGCGGGGGAAGTACGCTTGACGTAAACACGATCCACATTCGCTTCACCGATGAAAGCGGGGCGGTGTCAACCCGTATTCTTGAGTTTAAGGGGACGGGCGGCGTGTGCCGCGAGCGGGATTTTTCTCTGGACGGTATTAAGGGAAAGGGAAAGATCGAACTGGTCTTTCTGCCCGGAAGCAGCTTCGACCTGGAATATGTGCGCTTTTGGCGGACGCGGGAAGATAAGGGGGAAACACCGCGAGAATAGAGAGATTCCCTTGGAAAAAGGCGGACGGCACAGTTTGCATTGAGGACAAGGCTTGTGGTATAATGACTACACCAATCTGAAAATCGCATGACTGGGGGAGAGGCAATGCTGCAGAAGTTTTTTTCGGAAAATTATAATTTGGAGCTGACGTTTTTTGGAATATTGTTCGCTTTTGGAGCAACCGTTGCGGCGACTGCGGTTTTTAAGGGACTGCTCCCGAGGGACGCAGGGCGCGAATACGCCGTGGACGGCAAGCTCTCCGCCGGAAAACCCAGAGGAGCGGGAATAATATTTGTTCCGGTATTTGCGGTGTCGGCTTTCCTGTTTTCGCCTATGAAGCCGGAAATTGCGATTTACATGATTCTGACGCTGATCTGCATGATGACCGGATATCTTGACGACGCGTCCGACACGCCGTGGGGAGAGTATAAAAAAGGCTTCCTGGATCTGTGCGTGGCGGCTCTGGCGGCTGTGACGTTTATCAGATACAACACTAATGTGATAAGGCTTGTTTTTCTTGATATGGAGCTGACGGTGCCGCCTGTGCTTTTTGTGATCCTTGCGGTGATTCTCATATGGGGCTCAGTGAACGTGACAAACTGTGCCGACGGAGTTGACGGACTCTCCGGAACCCTGACGATTATTACCCTGATGACAATTTACACGGTAAACAGGGTCCTGGAGACGGGAGAGGATTTTTCGTACCTTATCCTGCTGTTCTGCGTCTGTATTCTTGGCTATCTCTGGTACAACGCTGCCCCCAGCAAGCTCATGATGGGGGACGCCGGCTCAAGATCGATGGGGCTTATCATAGCTCTCGCCGTGCTCAAAACGGGCAGCCCGCTTTTGTATATACCTGCCGCGTTTGTGCTTATCATGGACGGCGGGCTTGGACTTGTGAAGGTTTTTCTGCTCAGATTTTTAAAGATAAGGATTTTAAAGCATGTCAGGACGCCGCTTCACGATCATGTGAGAAAGGTCTGGAACTGGTCGAACACGCAGACGGTTTTCCGCTTTGCAATCATTCAGATTATTTTATCCGCAGCGCTTGTGTACGGAGCGGGAAGGTGACGGCTTTAAAGCCGGATGAAGCTTGGGTCAGACAGCCTGAGCCGGATTAATACAGGAAAGGTGAAAAGAGATGTACGATGAACTTACAGCCGGGGATATCCGGAAGATGCAGGAGGAGATTGAGTACCGCAAGCTTGTGGTGCGCCCGCAGGCTCTTGAGGAGGTCAAGACGGCAAGGGCACACGGGGACTTAAGCGAAAATTTTGAGTATCACGCCGCAAAAAAGGTAAAAAACCAGAATGAAAGCCGCATCCGTTATCTTGAGAAGATGATAAAGACGGCCAGGGTAATTTCCGACAGCTCTGCGGACGACGAGGTGGGTATAAACAATACGGTCACGGTTGAATTTATGGACGACGGCTCGGTGGAGACCTACCGCATAGTCACTACTGTGAGAGGAAATTCGCTTGAAAATCTCATCAGCAACGAAAGCCCTCTCGGCAAGGCGCTTCTCGGGAAAAAGGAAGGCCAGAAGGCGCATGTAAAGGTAAACGAAAACGTTGGCTATGACGTCAGGATTCTGAAGCTGGAAAAGACCGTGAACGAGGATGAAGACAAGATCAGGAGCTTTTGAGACCTTTAAGGCAGCTTTTCGGGTTTTGACCGGTACGCGTGCCAAAGCACGCAAGGAGTACAAAAATGAAGCAGTATCTGTTGTTTGATCTGGACGGCACGCTGACAGACCCAAAGATCGGCATCACTACCTGTGTGCAGTACGCTCTGGATTCATTTGGAATAAAAGAACCTGATCTCGACAGGCTGGAATGCTTTATCGGGCCGCCGTTAAAGGACAGCTTTATGGAGTTTTACGGGATGGACGATGCCACGGCTCAGGCGGCGGTTGATAAGTACAGGGAGAGGTTTAAGGACACGGGGCTCTTTGAAAACAAGATCTACCGCGGCATACCGAAAATGCTGAAGGCCCTGTCGCGCCGGGGTGTACATATGGCGGTGGCGTCGAGCAAGCCCACGGTGTTTGTGGAGAGGATCCTTAAGCATTTTCACATTGACAGGTATTTTGAGGTCGTCGTGGGCAGTGAGCTGGACGGAACCAGGGTGGAGAAGGACCAGGTTGTGGAGGAAGCGCTGCGGCGGCTTTTTTGCGGCCGACGCATAGAGAAAGACAATGTCTATATGATCGGCGACAGGCGTTTTGACGTGGAGGGAGCCAGGGCTCAGGGAATAGAGAGCGTGGGCGTCTCATACGGTTACGGCGGAATTGATGAGTTAAAGGAGGCTAAGGCCGATTACATCGTCCGCACGGTGGAGGAGCTTGAAGAATTTTTGCTGCGCGGCGCGGACGAAACCACGGACCTCTCCTGGAATCAGCGGTTTGCAAACAGCCTCTTTTCCGGAGCCTGGTTACTGGCTGTGTTTTTTCTTGTCAGGGAGCTGACAGCGTGTATACTGCAGCTTGCGGGCGAGGCTTTTCTTTTGTCGGGGGACAAAAACGTCTCCGCGGGTTTTACAGCGGATCAGAGGGCCCTCATGTCGGCTCTCGGCTTCCTTGCGGCGGCAGGAGTAATATTAAAGCCCGCTTTGCGGATATTGAAAAACACGGCTTTTGACATGCGTCTTACCCATCTTAAGCGTCAGCGGGCGGACAGCTATGTGTTGCTGGGAATCCTCTCTGTCTGTGCAGTCCTTGGACTTAATATCCTGCTTGAGCTTACAAGGGTCACGGAAAGCTCCGCGGGATTTCAGGCGGCAGCGGAAAGCCAGTTTGCGGTTTCCGTTCCGGTGGGGCTTTTTTGCTACGGGCTTGTATCTCCTCTGGCGGAGGAGCTTATGTTCAGGGGAATTATATACGGAGGGCTCAGGAGAAATGTCGGATCCGGAGCTTCGCTTTTGGTGTCCTCTCTGCTTTTCGGTATATACCATCTTAATGTTGTCCAGGGAATTTACGGTACGGTAATGGGTGCGCTCATGGCGTATGCCTACGAGTATTTCGGAAGCTTTGCCGTGCCTGTTTTAATACACGCGGCGGCTAACATACTGGCGTTTTGCATCAATATATGGGGGGACGTTTTTGCCCGTGCTGCGGTCTGGCCGGTGTGCATTATCTGTCTGGCGGTGTCTCTCTTATGCCTGATTTTACTGCGCCGCAGGCAGAAGCGTTTTAGAGGGCTTAAAAAATGAGTGAAATAATGTTTTCTATTATTGTCGTATGCTTAAACCCCGGGGAAAAAATCAATATTACAATGGAAAGCATACTGTCGCAGACATTCGGCGGGTACGAGGTTATCCTTAAGGACGGAGGGAGCACGGACGGCTCCGTTGAGCCATGGAGGGATAAGACGGTTTTCGTACAGGGGGAGGACAGCGGAATCTACGACGCCATGAACCGGGCCATATCAAACGCAGGGGGAGATTTTTTCCTTTTTTTAAATTGCGGCGACACCTTTGCAGACGATCGTGTCCTTGAGCGGACGGCATCTTTTATAGGTGAGAGGATTAGTGAAAAAAAGGACGTTGGCAGGATGGTGTTTTACGGCGACACATACAGCGGGGCGAATCGTGCGCTCATTGCTTCCGCACCCTCGATCACGGGCTTTACATGTTACCGGAACATCCCGTGCCACCAGTCATGCTTTTACGGCGCATCGCTCTGCAGGGAAAAACCGTACGACCTAAGCTACAGGATACGGGCGGACTACGATCATTTCCTCTGGTGCTATTACAGGGCGGGCGCGGGCTTCGCTCACATGGGCTTCGCTGTGTCCTCATACGAGGGCGGCGGATATTCCGAGAGCAGGGAAAATAAAAAAAGGGACAAGGAGGAGCACAGGCTTATTACCCGCACTTATATGAAAAAAAGCAGTCTGCTTCTCTACCGGACGCTTATGGCATGCACGTTTTCATCCCTGCGCAGTGCGGCGGCCGAAAGCAGATTTTTCTCGTCCTGGTATCACAAAATCAAGAGGATCCTTTATAAGAAAGGATAAATTGTGCCACTAGCAAAAATAATTGTTGATTTATTCTGAAAACAATACAATAATTCATAAACAGTCTGATTATCTGACAATTTAGCAAAAAGTTGTTATTTACAGATGCGAAAAAATGTTGTATAGTGATGGAAACAGGGCGCAATGGAGCGTGAAAGCTTCATTGCGCCCTGTTTTCGTGAAATTGAACCTGGCGTGAAAGGAAGGTAGAAGATATGTTTGATGCTGCAAAGGCGCTGCCCATGGCGCCGCTTTACAGAGATGATTTTGAGCACGATAGCTGCGGTATCGGCGCATGCGTAAATATTCACGGGCGAAAGAGCCGTGAGACAGTTGAAAACGCGCTGAAGATCGTAGAGAACCTGGAGCACAGGGCCGGCAGGGACGCCGAGGGCAAGACGGGCGACGGCGTGGGAATCCTTACGCAGATCCCTCACAAATTTTTCGTGAGAGTTACAAAGCCGCTGGGAATAGAGCTGGGGAAGGAACGCGAGTACGGCGTGGGCATGTTTTTCTTCCCGCAGGAGGAACTGGGGCGCAACCAGGCAAAGAAAATGTTTGAGATAATAGTGGAGAAGGAGGGCCTGGAATTTCTGGGATGGCGCGAAGTGCCGACATTTCCGGACGTCCTTGGACATAAGGCTGTGGAATGTATGCCCCATATCATGCAGGGATTTGTGAAAAAACCCGCCGACGTTGAAAAGGGGCTGGCGTTTGACAGAAAGCTTTATATCGCCAGGAGGCTGTTTGAACAGTCCACCGAGGACACGTACGTTGTCTCCTTCTCGAGCCGCACCATAGTATACAAGGGCATGTTCCTTGTGGGACAGCTCAGAACCTTCTTTGCGGATCTGCAGAGCGACGACTACGAGTCTGCAATCGCAATGGTACATTCCCGTTTTTCCACAAACACCAACCCAAGCTGGGAGAGGGCGCATCCCAACCGGCTTATGGTTCACAACGGAGAGATCAATACGATACGTGGAAATGCGGATAAAATGCTGGCGCGTGAAGAAAACATGGAATCCGAGTACCTCAAGGGACAGATGCACAAGGTGCTTCCCGCCATCAACAAGACCGGTTCCGACTCCGCAATGCTTGACAATACGCTGGAATTTCTTGTGATGAGCGGAATGGACCTGCCGCTTGCGGTGATGATCGCAATTCCTGAGCCGTGGGCAAACGACAAGGCCATGTCCCAGACAA
Source organism: uncultured Acetatifactor sp. (assembly GCA_947626405.1). Taxonomy (GTDB): domain Bacteria; phylum Bacillota; class Clostridia; order Lachnospirales; family Lachnospiraceae; genus Acetatifactor. Next base: position 7,374 of record CANQSE010000032.1, read on the forward strand.
AGAGGGATTTTTATCAGTATTATGCAACCATGATGGAGCCTTGGGACGGTCCGGCTTCAATCCTGTTTTCCGACGGGGATATAATGGGTGCGGTGCTCGACAGGAACGGACTGCGCCCCTCAAGATACCTTATCACCGACGACGACACGCTTATCCTCTCGTCGGAGGTCGGAGTGCTGCCAATCGATCCCACAAGGATCAAGCTCAAGGAGAGACTGCGCCCCGGCAGGATGCTTCTGGTGGACACGGTTCAGGGAAAGGTGATTTCGGACGAGGAGCTCAAGGAAAAATACGCCTCGAGACAGCCTTACGGCGAATGGCTGGACAGCAATCTTGTCTTTTTGAAAAATCTGACCATTCCAAACGAGCGTGTGCCCGAGTACACCTATGAGGAGCGCCAGAGGATGCAGAAGGCCTTCGGCTACACCTACGACGAGTTAAAGACGAGTATACTTCCAATGGCAAAGAGCGGATCGGAGGCCACCGCCGCAATGGGTGTGGACACCCCTCTGCCGGTGCTGAGCAAGACATATCATCCGCTTTTCCATTATTTTAAGCAGTTGTTTGCACAGGTGACAAATCCTCCGATCGACGCCATCCGTGAGGAGATCGTCACCTCGACAACGGTGTACATCGGGACGGAGGGCAACATTCTTCACGAGACACCCAAAAACTGCAATATGCTCAGGGTAAACAACCCGATTCTCACAAATACGGACCTGATGAAGATAAAGAGCATGAAGGCTGAGGGCTTCAAGGTCGAGGTTGTACCCATCACATATTATAAAAACACCAGCCTGGAGCGGGCGATCGACAGGCTCTTTGTGGAGGTTGACAGGGCTTACAGGGACGGAGTCAACATCCTCATTCTCTCCGACAGGGGAGTGGACGAAAACCATGTGCCAATCCCTTCTCTGCTGGCGGTGTCGGCGCTTAACCAATACCTGGTGCGGACCAAGAAAAGGACGCGCGTGGCGCTGATTCTTGAGTCGGGCGAGCCCAGGGAGGTGCATCATTTCGCAACGCTTCTGGGCTATGGCGCCTGCGCAATCAATCCCTATCTCGCGCAGGAATCCATACGCGAACTGATAGACAATCACATGCTTGACAAGGACTATTACGCTGCCGTGAACGACTACAACAACGCGGTGCTCCACGGCATCGTAAAGATCGCGTCCAAGATGGGAATCAGCACCATACAGTCGTATCAGGGCTCGCAGATCTTTGAGGCAATCGGGCTTGCGCCGGAGGTAATAAACAGGTATTTCAGCAATACAGTGTGCCGTGTGGGCGGGCTCACACTCAAGGACATAGAGAGACAGGTTGACAAGCTGCACTCCCAGGCGTTTGACCCTCTCGGGCTTGAAAACGACCTTACGCTTGACAGCCCGGGACATCACAAAATGCGAAGCGGCGGCGATGAGCATCTGTATAATCCCGCCACGATCCATATGCTTCAGGAGTCCACAAAGCGCGGTGATTACAACATGTTCAAGCAATACACCGCCATGGTGAACGATGAAAATTCCGTAAAGAACTTAAGAGGGCTTATGGACTTCAACTATCCCAAAAAGGGAGTGAAGCTTGAAGACGTGGAGCCTGTCGAGTCCATCGTGACGCGCTTTAAGACGGGGGCAATGTCATACGGCTCAATATCAAAGGAAGCTCATGAGACTATGGCGATCGCAATGAACAGGCTGCACGGAAAGAGCAACTCGGGCGAGGGCGGCGAGGATCTGGAGAGGCTTACCGTAGGACCGGACGGACTTGACCGCTGCTCGGCCATAAAGCAGGTGGCAAGCGGGCGCTTCGGCGTCACGAGCCGCTATCTTGTGAGCGCCCGTGAGATCCAGATTAAGATGGCCCAGGGGGCAAAGCCCGGTGAAGGCGGGCATCTTCCCGGAGGAAAGGTGTACCCGTGGATTGCAAAGACCAGGCACTCCACACCCGGAGTATCGCTGATCTCGCCGCCTCCGCATCACGACATTTATTCCATAGAGGATCTTGCCCAGCTTATATATGACCTTAAAAATGCCAACAAACAGGCAAGAATTTCCGTGAAGCTTGTGTCGGAGGCCGGCGTGGGAACCGTTGCGGCGGGTGTCGCAAAGGCGGGGGCGCAGGTGATTCTTGTGTCAGGCTACGACGGCGGCACAGGAGCCGCCCCGAGAAGCTCCATCCACAACGCGGGGCTTCCGTGGGAGCTGGGCCTTGCGGAAACTCATCAGACTCTTATTATGAACGGCCTGCGCAACAAGGTGAGAATCGAGACGGACGGAAAGCTCATGAGCGGGCGTGACGTGGCGATAGCTGCGATCCTGGGAGCGGAGGAATTTGGTTTTGCGACTGCCCCGTTGGTGACGATGGGATGCGTTATGATGCGCGTCTGCAACCTCGACACCTGTCCCGTCGGTGTCGCCACCCAGAATCCGGAGCTGCGCAAAAACTTCAGGGGAAAGCCTGAGTATGTGGAAAACTTTATGAAATTTATCGCGCAGGAGCTGAGAGAGTACATGGCTGCTCTGGGCGTAAAAACCGTGGATGAGCTTGTGGGACGCACGGATCTTTTAAAGGTGAGGGATAATCTGACTCCGGCGCAGAAACAGGTGGATCTTGGACAGATCCTCAATAACCCGTATCAGGACTCAAAACAGAAGCAAATCTTTGACCCCGCTCAGGTATACGATTTTGAGCTTGAAAAGACTCTGGACGAGAGAGTGCTTTTAAAGCAGATGAAAAAGGCTATCGAGTCCGGACAGAAGCGCAGCATCGAGGTGGATGTGGGAAATACCGACCGGACATTCGGAACGATCCTCGGAAGCGAGATCACGAGAAAGCTCGGGGACGATCTTGAGGAAGATACCTACCATGTTCTCTGTAACGGCGCCGGCGGACAGTCGTTTGGAGCGTTCATACCAAAGGGGCTTACTCTTGAGCTTGTGGGGGACAGCAACGACTATTTCGGCAAGGGCCTTTCGGGCGGAAAGCTCATTGTGTACCCGCCGAAGGGGAGCAGCTTCAGGGCCGAGGAAAATATCATAATAGGAAACGTCGCACTCTACGGAGCCACCAGCGGCAAGGCGTTTATATGCGGAGTGGCGGGAGAGAGGTTCTGCGTGAGAAACTCCGGCGCAAGCGCTGTGGTGGAGGGCGTCGGAGACCACGGCTGCGAGTACATGACAGGCGGGCGAGTGGTGGTGCTTGGCCCCACCGGCAAGAATTTTGCGGCCGGCATGAGCGGCGGAATAGCCTATGTGCTCGACGAGGGGAACGATCTGTACAAGAGACTCAACAAGGAGATGGTATCCTCCAACGAGATTTCATCCAAGTATGACGTGCTTGAGCTCAAGGGAATGATCCAGGAGCATGTGGCGCTTACAAACTCCGCGAAGGGAAAGGAGATACTGGATCACTTTGAGGAGTACCTTCCTAAATTTAAGAAAATAATTCCCCACGATTACGAGAGAGTGCTTAAAACCATCGTTCAGATGGAGGAGAAGGGACTGAGCGCGGAACAGGCGCAGATTGAGGCATTTTACGCAAATACCAGGAAATGATTCCGCAGATTGATATTCTCCGGTAAGGAGAATGTGCCAAAGAGGATCTTCAGATTTTGTTCGGTATGAGCTTTAAATCAAGTAGCAGGAGGTATAAAAATGGGAAAACCGACAGGTTTTATGGAATATAAGAGAGAGGTCAGCAGGGAGCAGGATCCTAAGAAAAGGATACGCCACTTTCGGGAGTTTCATGAGCATTTGAGCAGAGACAGACAGAGTCTTCAGGGAGCCCGCTGCATGGAGTGCGGAGTACCCTTTTGCCAGTCGGGAATGATGATATGCGGGATGGCGAGCGGCTGCCCGCTTCACAATCTTGTCCCCGAGTGGAACGATCTTGTGTACACCGGAAACTGGGAACAGGCGTACAACAGGCTCAAGAAGACAAACAATTTTCCGGAGTTTACGTCAAGAGTCTGTCCGGCTCTCTGCGAGGCTGCCTGTACCTGCGGGCTGAACGGGGATCCGGTGTCCACAAAGGAAAATGAATACGCAATCATAGAAAATGCCTATGAACAGGGCTATGCGGCGGCGAGGCCGCCGAAGGTGAGAACGGGGAAGAAAATCGCCGTAATAGGAAGCGGACCGTCCGGTCTTGCCGCGGCCGACCAGCTAAACAGAAGGGGACATTCCGTGACTGTGTACGAGAGATCCGACCGTGTGGGCGGGCTGCTTATGTACGGGATCCCGAATATGAAGCTGGAAAAGCAGATCGTTGAACGTAAAATAAAGATCATGGAGGAGGAAGGCGTAGTGTTTGTCACCGGCGCCGATGTGGGAAAGGACGTGAAGGCTGAAAAGCTGCTGCGGGAATACGACAGGATCGTGCTCGCCTGCGGAGCCTCCAATCCCCGCGATATAAAGGCGCAGGGAAGGGACGCAAACGGAATATACTTTGCGGTCGATTTCCTAAAGGCAAATACAAAAAGTCTGCTGGACTCCGATTTTGAGGACGGTCATTACGTAGACACAAAGGATAAAAACGTGATTATCATCGGCGGGGGCGACACGGGAAACGACTGTGTGGGCACATCCATACGCCACGGGGCAAAGAGCGTGACACAGATCGAGATGATGCCAAAGGCTCCGGACACAAGGAGCGAGGACAATCCATGGCCGGAGTGGCCCAGGATATGCAAGACGGACTACGGCCAGCAGGAGGCCATCGCCGTATACGGACACGACCCGAGAATCTATGAGACCACGGTGAAGGAGTTCGTAAAGGATAAGAGCGGAAACCTGAAAGCGGTGAAGACGGTAAGGCTGTCCTGGGAAAAGGACGCGGCTACGGGACGGATGAACAGTAAGGAGATACCGGGCAGCGAGCAGACCCTTGATGCCGATATCGTACTGATTGCGGCGGGTTTTCTGGGGGCTCAGTCCTATGTGGCGGATGCCTTCGGCGTGGAGCTGAACGAACGCACAAACGTAAAAACCGCTGCCGGCAGTTATCAGACAAACAGGGAAAACGTGTTTGTAACAGGCGATATGCACAGGGGACAGTCCCTGGTTGTGTGGGCAATACGGGAGGGCAGAGAGGCGGCCAGAGCCGTTGACGAAAGCCTCATGGGCTACTCCAATCTGGTCTGCTGAAAGTGTTTGCAGCGGGCAATAATTTCTTCTTGACACGCCGTCACGGGGGGGCGTAAAATACAAATATCGGGAATT
>CANQSE010000033.1 GCA_947626405.1 uncultured Acetatifactor sp.
GCGTGCACGTCGGCACCTGGCGAGGTACTTTCGAGCCTGGTGTCCGTTACGTGCTAAGCCGAGCGGAAGCGTGTCTGTCGGGAGAACATCGGCAGTACCGGGCGTGACCTGCAGGGGAAAGGCTGAACTGATACAAAAGTAAACTGATACAAAGGTAAACTCAAAAGGGTAAAGACACATTGACATAATAATACATTCGGGAGTATGATAATAGTAACGTTATGCTTCCGGAATTATATGGAATGTACGGCTCCGGTGTTAAACGGAAAACCGCGGATCCATGGTGACCAAAATTGCCGCAGGATGCGGCAGGATGGGGGAAATAGTGTGAAAAAGGATAAAGGCAAAGTAAAACTTTATATCATCGCCGCTGCAGCGTCGCTTGTAATCGTGGCAATTATGGTGACTGCCGTTATGCTGTTTAAAAACGGCACCGAGACATACCGTTCAATACGTATAGTAGAGCTTGACGGCGGCGTCACAATTGAGCGGACGGACGTGGGAAAGCTGGAAGCTTCGGTGAATATGAACCTTGTGTCCGGCGACCGTGTGAATACGGCGGATGACGCTTATGTCGTACTCAGGCTGGACGAGGATAAGTATGTGATGCTTGGAGAGCGGGGGACTATCGAGGTCGAGGCTGAAGGGAGCTTCTCCGGCACCAGAACGGCAATCCGCCTTGAATCAGGAAGCGTGCTGAATGAGATACAAAACCCTCTGGGAGAAAACGATGTTTTTGAGATTGTTACGCCAAGCGCAACCATGTCTGTGCGCGGAACGGTGTTTGAGGTGAGAAATTCACGTGACAATGCGGAAGCGGAAGTCCTTGTGTTTGAGGGAACGGTTGAGGTTGGCCTTGAAGGTCTGCAGCCCGCTCTTTACCAAGGAGGAGAATACACGAGTTTTACATCTCAGGGTACGCCGCAGTTTCTGACCGAAAGAAGCGTAATTACCGAGGAGTGTATGAATGTGCAGATGCTTGACCGTCTGAAGCAGATTGAGGACAACGGGAGGGATCTGGACTTTGGTGATGCTGATATTGATAAGATGTTGAATATGCAGGAGGACGCTGCGCAGACCGTGGCAAACATTCAGGATTCTGCAGCGGAGCCGACGGATGCGCCGGAGGCGACGGAAATGCCGACGAATACGCCGGAGGCAACAGAAATGCCGACGAATACGCCAAGTCCGACAGCAGAGCCGACACGCACGCCACAAGCTACAGTAAGGCCGACACGCACGCCGCAAGCGACGGTAGAGCCGACACGCACACCGGAACCTACAGCAGAGCCGCCGCGCACACCGGAGCCGACAGTGGAGCCGCCGCGCACACCGGAGCCTACAGCAGAGCCGCCGCGCACACCAGAGCCTACAGCAGAGCCGCCGCGCACACCTGAACCGACAGCAGAGCCAACGCGCACACCAGAGCCGACAGTGGAGCCGCCGCGCACACCTGAACCGACAGTGGAGCCAACGCACACACCGGAGCCAACAGTGGAGCCGACTCCGGGAGAGGGACCGACAGAGCGTCCCGGTGATGGCTGGCATAATGACGGTCCGGCAGCTTTGCGGCTAAAGGATCTGTGGAAGACGGAACCGGCAGAGGGTGAGCCGACGGTAATTATATGCTATATGCCCGCCGTTGTGCAGGATGATGGAGACGGAAATATTAATTCTCAGCCAAAGATTTACCGTTGGATGAACGTCGAAAAGGGGCAGATGCCCAAAGAACCCGAGGCGCCGCTGTACACTGAGCTGATGGGCGGAAATGACAGCTATGAATTTGTAAAATGGGTAGTGGAGGATGAGGATGCCGATTCAGGATGGCGTGAGTGGAATTTCGACGAAGACGAGATAGACGATGTAAGCGTATATCTTTTCCCTGTGTGGCAGAAGAAGGTTGACGGGGAAGAAATACAGTATTGGCCTGTGGTCGACAGGGTAAAGGAACAGTGTTACCTTGAGAAAAAAGAGCAGGCTTCGGATTCTGATGAAGACTAGAAAAACGCAGGAAAATAAAATGATACGGGGGTGGCATAAAGCGCTGTTTGCGGCTGCAGCGGCGCTTGCTGCCGCCGTGCTGAGCATGTGGGCGCCGTTTAAACGGCTGGAGTATTCTTTCGCGGATACAATGTTTATACATCCCGGCTCAGTGGACAACAGGATCAAGATAATAGGAATCGACGATGCCGCGCTGAGGGAGCTCGGGCCCTTTTCAAAATGGACCAGGCAGCAGGCGGCGGATCTTTTAAACGCTTTCGATCCGGACTTCGCTCCGGCTGTGGTGGCGTTTGATATCAATTATTTCGGCGGAATGGATCCTGAGGGCGACAATGCTCTTGTACAGGCAGCTTCCCGTTACGACAATGTTGTTATGGCCTCGTACGTGGATTATACGTCCAGACTGGAGCGTATGCCTGATGGGACGCTTAGAATGAACCCTCTTTACGTTGAACAGATCGAAAAGCCCTATGAGGCGCTTCGTGCCGTGACCGTCCAGGGATTTACGGATACGATACCGGACAGCGATAACTATGTAAGGCGTTCCCTGCTCTGCGCGGAGGCGGACGGTGATAAGGAGTATAATTTCGCATGGGTCGTCTATGACTGTTATATGCAAAGCCGCGGGGAGGAGTCTTATGTACCCGAAACGGACGGACAGGGGCGCTACGGCTTTGACTATACGGCGGAACCCGGAATGTATGAGCTGTACTCCTTTGCCGATGTGGCGGCGGGGCGCTGTGATGTAAGGGTATTTAAGGACAGCATTGTGCTGGTGGGAGCGTATTCCTCCGGAATGATGGATCAGTACATGGCTCCGGTTGCCAGAAGCACGGTGATGAACGGGGTTGAAATACAGGCAAACCATGTGAACGCTCTTTTGGACGGGAGGACATATACTGATATTCCGGTGTGGACAGGGGCGCTCATAACGGCGGTTATCGCCGGAGTCTACGCATTGATCGCCTGCAGCGGAAGCTTTGTCGTTAATCTGGCGGGAGCAGCCCTGTTGGAGTTTTGTGTGATTATTTCTTCTGTCGTGCTTTACAGAAACGGTATTTACTGGCGCTGCCTCATGGCTGTGATAGCCGTTGCCGTGATTTTTCTTGGCAGACTGGCTTTCGGATATCTGTCCGAGCGTTTCCGCAAGCATAAGATACTGCAGATGTTCAGAACTTATATGGCTCCCCAGGTGGTGGATGAGCTGGGCAGGAGCGGGAGGTACAGGATCGAGCTTGGCGGCCGAAGCTGTGATGTCGCCGTTTTGTTTGTGGATATCAGAGGTTTCACATCCATGTCGGAGGGACTGCCTCCCGACAAGGTGGTTGGGATCCTCAACCGTTACCTTGGTAAGGTGACGGAGGCCATCTTCCGAAATGAGGGAACATTGGACAAATTTATCGGAGATGCCGTGATGGCCGTATATAATGCCCCTGTGGACGTGGATGGGTATTTGATAAAGGCGGTCCGCACGGGGCTGGACATTATTCAGTCGGTGGAGAGTCTCAACTCAGAGCTTGAGAGAGATTTCGGAAGAAGGATCGCCTGCGGCGTGGGAGTACACTGCGGAAAGGCTGTAGTCGGTAACATCGGGTGCAGATACCGCATGGACTATACGGCAATCGGGGACACTGTGAATGTGGCGGAGAGACTTGAGAGCCAGGCAGGTGCCGGACAGGTGCTTATAAGCGGAGGGCTGTTTGAGAAGGTTAAGGATCGGTTTGACGCGGAGTTTATAGGCGACCTTGCCCTTAAGGGAAGGCAGGATAAGGTGGCCGCTTACGCGGTGAAGGCCGAAAAACAGACGGCCGCACCCATAGGCTGATAAGCGCGTGAGGTGAAAGAGGGGAAGATATGGAGAATCAGAGATCGGAAAAAATACTTGAGATCGGGATCCAGCTTACTGCGGAGCACGATTACGATAAACTCCTCGCAAGGATCATAGACTGCGCTATGGAGCTTACGGAATGTGACGGCGGAACGCTCTATCTGTATGACGATGGACAGTTGAATTTCTGTATTATGAAAAATCAGTCACTGGGGATCAATCGGGACTCAAAAAGCGGCGAGCAGTATCCTCCGGTTGCAATGGACGAGAAAAATGTCTGCGCATACGCCGCAATCCACAGAAAGCTCCTGAATATCGACGACGTTTACGACTGTGAAAAATTTGACTTCAGCGGTCCAAGGGAATATGACAAGCTGACAGGCTACAGGACGCGTTCCGTCCTGGTGTTTCCGCTTGTGAACCACGAGGACAAACTTGTGGGCGTGGTGCAGCTTATAAATGCGATTGACGGACAGGGAAATGTCATTTCCTTTGACGAGGACTGTGAAAAAGTTGTCCAGTCTCTGGGCTCACAGGCCGCGGTGGCGGTTTCCAACATGCGTATCATGCAGGAGATCGAACAGCTCATGATGTCGATCACACAGGTGTTTACCGATGCCATTGACGCCAGAATACCGTATAATTATTATCACTCCAGGAATGTACACCTGTATGTCAGGATGCTTGTGGACCACATAAACAGGCAGTACGAAAAGGGAAAGACAACGCACCACTTTGACAATATGGCGCGTGACGAATTATTGATGGCGGCTCTTATGCACGACATAGGCAAGCTTGTGATCCCCAATGAGGTAATTGACAAAAACACCCGTCTTGGAAACAGGCTTCCGCTGGTTTTAGAGCGGCTGGCCCATTTGACGGCTCTGTTCCACATAGATTATCTGGAGGGCAGGATAGGCCAGGACAAGTGGGTGGAGCTGAAAAATATTCTTGTGGACGCTGAGGGACACATACAGGAGCTTAACAGGAAAAACAAGCTTTCAGAGGAAGATATTGAGTATGTGCGCCGACTGGCTGATCTTACATATACGAGCGGGAGCGGACAGGTACTGCCGTTTCTTACGCTGGAGGAAAAGGAGTGTCTGACGATTCCGTCCGGCAACCTGACGAGGACGGAGCGTGAGATGATTCAGTCGCATGTTGAGTATACAGTCAAGTACCTTCAGAAGATGAATTTTGACAAGCGCTATCCCCATATAATCCAGTGGGCCGGAGCCCATCATGAATTTCTGGACGGCAGCGGCTATCCCAAGGGCCTTAAGGGAGACGAGATCCCGTTTGAGGCCAGGATACTTGTGGTGGTCGATGTGTTTGAAGCGCTTACAAGCTCGGACAGACCATATAAGAAATCAATGGAACAGGAAAAGGCTCTCGGAGTTTTGGATGAAATGGCGGATGCGGGAAAGATCGACAGGGAGGTCCTGGATTTATTCAGGGAGGCTCTGGCGGAGGATCACGGTCAGATCCATCTGGTAAACCGCTAAAGGGTTGGTGATAGATTGTGGTTACGGAGATAATACCTGATATACGGCAATTGGAGCAATATGTCCTGCTGTCCCAGAGGGACTCGCTGGGTTTTGAATACAACGATTTTTTTGACCCGGCGCTTTTGGACGACAGGGCCGCGCTGGACGAGAGGATCCGCATTTACCGCGGCCTTGGACGGCCCGAGAGACAGGATACGATGCACGGCGCTTTTTTTGATATCGTACCCTTCAGCTATGATCTGGGGATCAGAAATCACAGCCTGTACCGCATGCAGCAGTCCGTGGAGATTGCGGGAAAGCTTGGGTGCCGCGGAGTGGTTTTTCATGCAGGGCTGAATCCCCAGTATATAAAAGGGAAAAACTATTACGAAAACTGGCTGTCGTGTATGACGCAGACGATTGAAAAGCTGACCGGGCAGGACGGATGTCTGGAAATTTACTGGGAGAATGTCCTGGAAAAGTCGCCGGAGGGATTTCTTGCCCTTGCGGAGCGCTTTGGCGAAAACAGGCAGTTTGGAATATGCGTTGACGTGGCTCATCTTGTGCTTGCCGGTGCGGATGTGGAACGGTGGCTGTCTGAGCTGGGGCCTTATATAAGGCATTTTCACTTAAATGACAACTGTCTTGAGACAGACGACCATTTTGCCCTGGGAGATGGTAAAATTGACTGGAAAACTTTTTTTTGCGGTATCAGGGCTCACGGACTTGACGGTGTGAGCCGGCTGCTGGAGATGAACGGCCTTGATAAAGTGGAACGGAGCCTGGAATATCTTAAAAAGTTGGACTGATATTTGAGAATGCCGATTTGGAAAGGCGGGAAAGATGGAGATTCAGGAAATTCTTGACGAGGTTGACGCACTTCTGGCGCACAATCAGGGTGAGCAGGCGGAAAAGCTCATGCTTGAAAGCGCTTCAAGGGCGGCCAAGGAGCAGGACGACGGCGCCCTGCTCCAGCTTTTAAACGAGCTTCTGGGATATTACAGGGAGAGCAGCCGCGTGGAGGATGCGGACAGCATTGCCGCCCAGGCTGTTGCGCTGGCGGAGCGGATGGGACTTAACGGAACGCTTCCTTATGCGACCACTCTTTTAAATGTGGCAAATGCCTGCCGCGCAGGAGGAAAGTTTGAGGAATCACTTAAGTATTACCGCAGGGTGCAGGAGCTGTACGGTCAGCTCTTTGACAGCGATAATATGCTGACGGCAAGTCTGATGAACAATTTAAGTCTCCTGTATCAGGAGACCGGAAAATTTGAAAGCGCCAGGGATTGTCTTATGAAGGCGCTTGATATATGTCTTTCAAACAAAGCGGCGTACGAGACGGCGGTAACGTATGCAAATCTCGCATCCACCTGTCTGCAGCTTGACAGCCGCAGTGAGGCTCATGAATATGCCCTAAAGGCAATAAAGCTTTTTGAGGAACAGGGCGTCGGGGACAGTCATTACGCGGCGGCGCTGACAGCGCTGGGAACGTGTCATTTTCAGGAAAAACAGTACCAAAAGGCTCTTTCGTGTTATACGCGCTCCATGGATATTATAAGGAACTCTCTCGGAGAAAATCAGGCTTTCTTAAGGCTTGAGGAATATGCTGACGCATGCAGAAAGGCGCTTGACGGGAATGTGGCGCAGGATGGGGGAGAAACAGAGAGCGTGAATGGACTTTCACTGTGCAGGGAATATTATGAGAAATACGGAAAGAGCATGATCAGGGAGAAATTTGCCGGGTATGAGGACAGGATTGCGGCGGGACTTGTCGGACGCGGATCGGACTGCTTCGGGTATGACGACGACCTGTCAAGGGATCATGACTGGGGCCCGGGATTTTGTCTGTGGGTGACGGACGAGACGTATGATGAGATCGGCGAGGAGCTCTCACGCGCCTACCTTGAACTGCCGGGGGAATTTAACGGCATTGAAAGAGCGCCTGAGGTAAACGGCAGGGGACGGCGCGGCGTGTGGCGCATCAAAGATTTTTATGAGTCTTTGGTCGGCGCGGAAAGATATGAGGATATCGACTTCAGACAAGCTCCGGATCATGGATTGGCCGCGGCCGTAAACGGCGAGGTGTTTGATGACGCCGAGGGAATATTCACGGACTTTCGCAACAGGCTGATGGAAGGATATCCTGCGGAAATCAGGTATCTTAAGCTTGCGGAGGCGGCGGCGTCATTTTCACAGTGTGCACAGTATAATTATGGGAGAATGATGAAAAGGGGGGATACCCTAACCGCTTCCATGATGCTTTCGGACGGCATCAAAGCGGCGATGAAGCTTGAGCATTACATTCTTGGCATCTATCCTCCCCATGATAAATGGCTGTTTCGAAGCCTTGTAAAGAACGGTGCGGGGCAAGAGACGGTGAGGCTGCTTGAAGCTCTGGCAGACGCTTCTGATCAGAATGAAACCGAGCGTCTCATAGAAGCTCTTGGAAGCGCACTTGCCATGGAGCTTTACCGATGCGATCTGATAAGCGATATAGAGCCTTATCTTGACGCTCACTCGCAGGAGCTTGTATACAAGGCTTCACTGGCTTCAAAGACCAGGGAAGAACTGGCCCAGGAGATTGCCGCAGAGGAATTTAAAGCGTTTGACAAGGTGCGTAACGAAGGCGGGAGGGCAAGCTGTCAGGACGACTGGCCCACTTTTTCCATAATGCGAAAGAGCCAGTATCTTACATGGGACAAGGTGATGCTTATGCAGTATCTCTACGATTTTAACAGAGAATACAGTATGGGACACAATCTCATTGAGGAAAAGTATGCAAGAATGATGGAGAGCACGGCGCCGGCGAAGTACGGTGAGTTAAAGGAGCGGCTTCCCGAGCTTGGCGGAGAAAAAAAGGCCATCATAGAGCAGATCTGCGGCCTGCAGGTTTCTTGGATGGAGGAATTTGCCCGTGAATACCCGGCGCTTGCGGCAAATTCCAGGAATATACACACCTATGAGGACAGTTCCTTTGACACTTCTTATGAGACATATCTTCGCGGAGAACTCGGCACCTACTCTGACAAGATGCTGGAGCTGTACGGCAGGTACATCGTAGAGCATGCGAACGAGGGAAAAAACGTCGCCCGCGAGATAATGGAAAACAGCGTCAGAATGTACGGGTACCACAGTATGGAGGAAGCCGAGGAAAAAAACGCTTCCGCCATTCACGGCTGAGCCGCTGAAGCGCTGTCACGCGTTTAGAGCTCAGTACCAGCCGCCGTCCATTGTGATGATTTGTCCCGTCATGTATTCGGGAGCCTGGGCAATCTGAAGAATAAGCCTGGCGGCTTCCTGCACGGTTCCCAGCCTGTCGGAGGGAATTTCTTCCCTGAGGGCTTCAAGCTCCTCGCGGGAAAGGCAGCCGTTCATAGAGGTGTCTATAAGGCCGAAAGCGACGGCATTTACCTGTATATTGCTGGGAGCCAGCTCCTTTGCAAGCGCTTTTGTGAAGGCGTTTACTCCGCCCTTGGACGCGGAGTATGCTGTTTCCATGGAAGCGCCCTGTGTTCCCCATACGGAGGAGACGTTTATTATTTTGCCGCTGTGTTTTTTTAACATCAGCGGGATTGCGGCTCTGCAGGTATAAAAACACGAATCCAGATTAACCGCCATAATTCTCCGCCACTGTTCGTCGGTCATTTGCGAGAGAAGTCCGATGTGCGAGATCCCTGCATTGTTTACCAGCACGTCAAGGCTTGTGATATCGCTGAACATTTCGGCAGTCTCGCGCGAGTCTCCCGCATCAGCCCGTACCGCGCGGCAGGGGATTCCGTATCGGCTTACAAGGTCATCCGCCAGGGCGTTTAATTCTTCAGTAGAGCTATGACATGTGAGGATCAGGCTGTAGCCTGCCCCGGCAAATACCTCCGCCGCGGCGCATCCTATGCCGCGTGATGCTCCGGTGATAAGCGCGGTTTTTAAATTGTCTGTGTTCATTGCATTGTCCTCTCCATACGCCGCATGGCCTGTGATGGTGCAATCGGCAGAAAATCTGCGCCAGCAGAATTATTATACCACAAGCGCAGAAAAGGAAGCGCCGCGCAAGCGGCATTTACTTTTCAAGCGGTGGAATGCTGGTATAATGCGCTGCGTCAGCAGCGTCTGCCGATTTCATCGGCAGAAAATCTGCGCCAGCAGAATTATTATACCACAAGCGCACATTGCTTTTCCAGTCTTAAACGGTTATACTGTTAGTGTGAACAAGACGGAAGCTTGACGTCCCCTGACACAGGGCGGACGAGGAGGAAATAAAAAATGTATGATCTTATTATTGTCGGATCGGGCCCTGCGGGGCTGTCCGCAGCCGTATACGCAAAAAGGGCGGGCCTTAACCTGCTGGTGCTTGAGAAAAGCCCGATGAGCGGGGGACAGGTGTTAAATACCTCCGAGGTGGACAACTATCTTGGGATGCCCGGAATCAACGGGTACGATATGGGAGTGCGGTTCCGCGGCCATGCGGATGGGCTTGGCGTGGAATTTAGGGAAACCGAGGTCAGTTCCATTGAGGACTGCGGCGACAAAAAGCTTGTCCGCACAAAGGACGGGGAGCTTTACGCGAAAGCAGTGATCCTGGCCACCGGAGCGGTACATGCGCATCTAGGCGTCCCCGGGGAGGAGGAGCTTTCCGGAATGGGAGTATCGTATTGCGCCACCTGCGACGGGGCATTTTTCAGAGGGAGGACCGTCGCCGTCGTGGGAGGAGGCGACGTGGCGTTAGAGGATGCCATTTATCTTGCGGGAATATGTGAAAAGGTGTTTTTGATTCACAGGAGAGATAAATTCAGGGGAACGATGGTACTCCAGGAAAAGCTGAAGGAGCTTGAAAATGTCGAGATACTTTACAGCCGTGTTGTTGAGGAAATAGTGGGAACCGACGCTGTGGAGGGCGTTATTGTAAGGGATCTTAAGAGCGGTCAGGCAGATCAGCTTTCAGTTGCCGGAGTCTTCATCGCGGTCGGCATAATCCCGGGGACGGAGCTTGTAAGGGAGCTGACGGCCTGCGATGAGGGAGGATACGTGCTGGCGGGAGAGGACTGCGCCACTGAGGTGCCGGGTCTTTTTGCGGCCGGGGACATCCGGAAGAAACCGCTCAGGCAGATTGTGACTGCCGTATCCGACGGAGCAAATGCCGCCATGGCTGCGGATGCCTATTGCCGGAGAATTTAGAAGGATTTAGAAAGAAATTGTCTTACATTTTAAACAAAATTTAAATTAGATGAAATAATTTATTAAAAAAAGAATCATTTCGGAAATGGTTCTTTTTTTGCGGGAAAAATTAAAAAAGTCGTAAAAACGCCTGTTGACAAACAAAATAAATGATGTTATATTTATTAATGCACGTAACAAATTTGTAATAATTCTTTCGACAATAAACGCGTACATATTAAAGATCTATTGATTCCCCACAGGTTTTACAAGGGGTATCTGACTATCTGAAAGGAGCCTGTATGAATCGTTTTGCCTCCAGAGCGGCTGCGGGTATGCTGACGGCAGCCATTGGTTTTTCACTTTTCGGCGTTACTGCCAGGGCGGATGAAATGTCATCTTCCGTTCTTGCCAGCGGCGGGATCGGGTTCGCGCTTACACAGGGCAGTTCGCTTGACAGTGTAAGCGTCGGTTACGGTACATATCCGGATTTGTTGGCTTCACCTGACGTAAACGCGGGCGGGGATCGGGATAAAGAGGACGAGAGCTTCAGAAATCTTGTGATTGCACAGGTCAATAATTGCGTAAATGTCAGGAGTATTCCCAGCGAGGAGGGAGAGATTCTCGGCAAGCTTTACGATAATTCCGTCGGAACCTTCCTCGGGGAGGAAAACGGGTGGTATCATATTTCTTCGGGAAGCGTGACGGGATATGTAAAGGCCGATTACTGCGTCACCGGCGACGAAGCGGTGGAAATTGCAAAGAAGGTAGGAAAGCGTTTTGCCACCGTGACGACTCAGACGCTGTTTGTGCGCAGTGAGCCAAGCCTCGAAGCGTCGGTAATAAGCATGGTGCCTGAGGCCGAAGAACTTTTGGTGCTTGATCAGGTTGAAGGATGGGTTCAGGTTGACGTGGAGGAAGGAACCGGATGGATATCGACCGATTACACCGATCTCCACAGCGAGTTTGTACAGGCCGAATCCAGAGAGGAGGAGGCTGCAAGACTGGCAAAGGAAGCCGAGGAGCGTGCAAAAGCGCGCAGGGCGGCAGCGGCATCGGCAGCTCCTTCACAGAACAGTTCGTCAGGCGCCGATTCGTCATCAGGCAGTCAGGGCACCGTGGAATACACGGTGGGAAGCGGAAGCGATGAGGGCGTGGCCGTTGCGGAATATGCGCTGCAGTTTGTCGGGAATCCTTATGTGTACGGAGGGACAAGCCTGACTAAGGGAGCGGACTGCTCGGGATTTGTGATGAGCGTTTACGCAAACTTCGGCGTCTCCCTTCCTCATTCGTCGGCATCGGATCGTTCCCAGGGCTATGCGGTTGACGGTCTGGAGAACGCCCAGCCAGGGGATTTGATATGCTATTCCGGCCATGTGGCGCTTTATATCGGAAACGGACAGATTGTCCATGCTTCAAATAGAAAAACAGGTATTATTGTATCAAAGGCCGATTACAGAAAGATTCTTGCTATCCGCAGAATTTTCTGAGCCTTAAGCAGGGGAGGCTGTCGCTGTAAGGATGAAGGACTTATATTCCTTAAAGCGGCAGCTTCTTTTTTGTTGATGAAAATAAAAAATGAGCATAGCAGTTCCCTGTTTTCGCATAGCGCCTTTTATATTATTATGAGGAAGGCGAATTTTGGCAATTGTCTAAATATTATAAACTCGGAAAATCACGCCGGATTTTATGCTTTTGTGCAATTTAGACAAAAAATACAAAACGAACGGCAAAAAGAACGAAAAATATCATTAAAAAGAGTATGGTTATCCACAATAAAAAACTTTGAAAAACCATTGAAAGCGATTTATACACCGAGTTATACACATTTTCCACATTTTTCAGGCCTGTTTTGGTGAATAAAATAACACATAATATGTGAACGTCTGTTTTGTGAAGATGTCATAAAAATATAAATTATGTCAAAAAAACCGAAAAAAGAGTTGACAGATTTAAATTCAAAAACATCGAAATAATTTCCGAAGTTGTTGCAAGCAGGCATGCAAAAATGGTATAATGAATACACAATAATCAGCAAAAGGGGTGATTTATATGAAATTCGTTATTGTTGGAAGAAACATTGATGTTACACCCGGATTGAAAGCGGCCGTCG
>CANQSE010000034.1 GCA_947626405.1 uncultured Acetatifactor sp.
GCTCCGGCACAAATTCCCAAACGAACAAGGTTCGTTTTGGGAAACAATCAGCACATCAGTGTGATTTTTCCCACTTTCCTCCGTTCCAGGCGAATTTATTCGCCTTGCGTTTCTGCGCGGCAGGGCGACAGACAACAATCTAAAAATACTGAAAATCCTCGAGAAAATGAATACAGTTATAGAGCACCAACACATCCATTCCGTCGTCCGGCTCGTACTGTCTCATCAGATCAAAAAGACGCCCGTTAAAATACCTGAGATCGACGACATAAATTTTTTGATAGTGCGGCGCAAGCAGCGGTATAAAACAGTTTGCATAGGAATCCTTCAGGACAAACAGCGTATTTCCGTTGTAATATCCCGTCCGGATCTCAACCAGCCCATGGTTGTCGTCGAGGAAAAAAGCGTACTTGTTTTTTGTGTCAAGGTATGACTTTTCATAATAGCTTTTTGATTTCTTTGTCATGTCGTAGGTGATAACCGGCGTTTTATCCATGGTCTCGGGGAAATATTTCAAAAGATCCCCCTGCATGTCAAGATTGACCTTTGAGTAAAGCGTACCCTTAAATCCGCTTCCCGCCGTAATCATACCCTCCGGATCATAGGGATACGGCTCGACACCCACGGCCTCCGCCCAGGCAAGATATCCGTAATACGCCCCCAGGCTGGTCCAGTGATGGTCCGTGCGGTAGTATATGTCCTCATTACAGTGCTCTTTCATCGCGCCGTACACATCGACGTAGCCGTCTCCCACCGACAGGGCGGCTTTTTCCAGAAAAGCCTTTTCATCATAATACAGCGCATAGGCCGGAAGCTTTTCGGTCAGAATGTTGTCTGCTGTCGGCACAAGCATCACCTTTACGTCCCACTCTCCCGCCAGCTTTTTAAGCAGATCCAGCCTTTTTTCCTCCAGCTCCCCGTCGTATGCCTGTGGAAGGTGCTGTTCAATGAGATACCCGTCGCGGCACAGATACACGCCGTTTATGGTCTTTTTCTGCAGAATCACATCGGTCAGGGTCTTTATCGTGATCCACTTGTCCCTGCCGACAAACTGATCGGTCACATATTTCTCATAGTCCGACGTGTATTCCCCCGAAAAGAGCGCATCGACCGAAAATTCAGGTTTCGCAGCCAGGAGCCTGTTTTCCGTTTCCGAAAATAATCTGTCGCCGTTAAACAGATCCGCAACGGTAAAAATCAAAAAAATCATCGCCAGCAGCCCAGCCGTAAACGCTGCATTTCTGCGGTCTTCCATGTCTCACACCTCCTTTTGGGGTTTTTCGTATTAAAATCTGAAATACAAAAAGGGATTATAGGAATCCTCGACGATTCCTGCGATACATAACAGCAAAAGCACTGCAGGAACCAGCTTTTCTCCCAGTCTGTAAAGCATGGTCTGAAGTCCCTTCCCCGAGGACGCCAGATAATTCACAACCTTCATCGGTAACGGAGTTGAAGCCGCCGCCGCTATCAAAAACATAACGGCGTATTCACGTCCGTAATAAAAAGCCTGTGGGTCAGTCAGATACGTCATTCCCGCCAGGGCGCGGAAATACCCTGATATCTGCCCCATGGATTCAAGCGCAAAAAGAGTCCAGCCAAAAAGCACCACGGCAAGGGAATACAAAACGCCCACTCCCCTCGGAAGCATGCCAAGCAGTTTTTTCAAAAACAGCTTCTCAATAATCAAAAATACCGCAAACCACAGCCCCCACAGCAGGAAATTCCATCCCGCACCGTGCCATATGCCGGTCAGCACCCACACGATCAGGATATTAAGCATCTGTCTGGCAGGTCCCTTCCTGTTGCCGCCAAGAGGGATATAGACATACTCCCTGAACCAGCTTCCAAGAGAAATGTGCCATCTTCGCCAGAACTCGGTTATTGACGCGGAGATATAAGGATAACGGAAATTCTCAGGGAACTCAAAGCCCATGATCCGCCCAAGACCTATTGCCATGTCGGAATATCCGGAAAAATCAAAGTAAATCTGAAACGCAAAGGCGACAATTCCTATCCACGCCGTCATCATGCTCAGACCGTTAGGATCACCTGCCGATATGTCCTTCCACAGAGCGCCCATATTATTTGCAATAAGCACTTTTTTTGCAAGACCGATACAGAACCGCTTCATCCCTCCGCTTATCTGTACGATATCGACCTGGCGCCTGTGAAGCTTTCCCGCCACATCCCTGTATTTCACGATGGGACCCGCGATAAGCTGTGGGAACATCGTTACATATACGGCAAAATCGAGGAGGTTTTTCTGAGCCTCCACTTCTCCCCGATATACGTCGATTGTATATGACATTGTCTGAAAGGTATAAAAAGAGATTCCGATCGGCAGTCCAAGTTTAAGAAGCGGCAGCGAAAGTCCGGTGACGCTGTTAAAAGCTCCTGTCAAAAAGTCCGCATATTTAAAAAAGCCAAGCAAAAACAGGTTGACGACAACGGATGCAACAAGAGGCACCACGGCCCGCCTGTGCCCTTTGTATCTATGTATAAGGAGTCCGTTTACGTAGTCAACAATAGTTGAAAACAGCATCAGAAGAATATAGACAGGCTCGCCCCAGGCATAAAAAAACAGGCTCCCAAAAAGGAGGACAACATTTTTCATCCTCCCGGGAGCCATAAAATATGCAATCATAAAAATCGGCAGAAACCTGAACAAAAAGAATACGCTGCTGAAAACCATAGTCTAACTCCCGACATTGCAGACGTCAGTTTTGTAAAACACCGCTGATAATCTCAATCACGAGTTCATTTACCTCTTTGCAGTGAGCAATTATAAGATCCTGATCGCCCTCGGCAGAAACCTCGGTGGTGTCTCCGCCAAGCTGTACAAAGAGCACGTAATCTCCTACCCGCTCCACTCTTGCAGCTTGGATTTTGCCCACATTCATAGGATACTGCATACTGTCGTTTACATTTTTATCATAGTAAGCCAAAAGCGCGTCTTCCACGTCCTGGGCTTTGTCTTCGGTCGCCCTCACCACTATAAGGGTATCTACATTTGTACTTATCATGGGCATTTCGCCGAAATAGTCAAGATACATGTCGGGCGCGATCCCGTAAATGGATTCCAGCATATCGGGCATGATAGGCGAATTGGGCCAATAGCTGTCACCAAGCTTTTCTGCCACGGCATCCCTTACCGCCTGCATTTCTTCAGTCCAGCCCTCCTCGTAGTTATTATCTACAGGTGTAGGCGCAGGCGTGGATTTGTCATCCTGCTCCTGTGAGTCTGTCGCCGATCCGGCTGTGGGCTGTTGTGTGGGTTCGCCGGACCCGCTGCCCTGATCGTCTTTACCGCCACAGCCTGCCGTCACCGCGATCAGCATACCGACACATACAAATAACAATAACTTTTTCATAGTCACCTCCATAACAAACAGTTTATCCCAAAATATGGAAATTAAACCGGTTATTTTGAATTGGCAAGGCTGCAAAGCTCGTCAAGCATCTTCGGCAGCTCCTCCGCCATGTTTTCATCCGAAAACTGGCATGTCCCCACCTTTTTGTGACCGCCGCCTCTGTATTTGAGCATGAGGCTGCCCACGTTCACGTCCGACGTCCTGTTGAGAATACTGTAGCCCACGGCGGCTGAGCATCCCTGCCCTCCCTTGCCGCTCACGATCCAGGCGGAAATATTCTGCTGAGGGTACATGCTGTAAATCATGAAACGGTTCCCTGTGTAGATGGGATCCACTCCCCTTAAATCGCTGATGATGACGTTGCCCTCCACTCTGGTGTGGGCCTTCACCATCTCCTTAAACTTTTCCGTCTGCTCCTCATATACCTCTATGCGCTCTCTGACATCCGGCAGATCAAGAATCTCGCTTGTGGTCATGGTGCGGCAGCACTGCATAAGCTTCTCCATAAGCTGGTAGTTTGATATGGAAAACTGTCTCCAGCGCCCCAGACCTGTCCTGGGATCCATCAGAAATCCCACCAGTATCCACCCTTTCGGATTCATAACCTCGTCTATGGTGAGATTGCCGGAATCGACCTTATCCACAGCCTCCATAATATCGTCAAACTGCGGGAAACGCTCTCTCCCTCCGTAATATTCATATATTATACGGGCGCAGGAAGGCGTTATCCTGCTCTCCCCCTTATACCTTCCCTCAAGCTGATTTCTCTCAAATTCGCTTGAGTGATGGTCAAACCACAATCCGCACCCCTCTACAAAAGGCACATTTGCCAGACAGTCGTTTTCGTTTACCTCCACCAGGCCATCCTGCAGATCCTTCGGATGAGCGAATTTCCAACTGTCAATGATGCCTGCCTCCAAAAGCAGCGCACCGCACACCAGACCGTCAAAATCGGAACGAGTCACTAATCTCACCGTAAAATCCTCCTCATCTAAACACAAACATACTGGCCGCCGCGCTCAGTACAGACCGCGGCCACCGTTTTCAATGTAAACAGTATATCATATCATCCTCCGTTCGGCAATGAAAAAACCCAAGAAAAATATTTCGACAAACAGAATAAAATACGGTATACTAACCCAGGAGGATAAAAAAGAATGAGGGAACAAAAATTTTCACTGATACCTTATCTTGTCAGGTACAAATGGCACTACGCGGCGGGGATCACGGTTCTTTTGCTGGTGGATCTGGCAAGCCTGTACATTCCTCAGTTTACGGGAGAAATCATAGACGGGCTGACCGCCGGCACACTTGCCGATGTAAAACCGCTTCTTTTAAAAATATTTGCGGCCGGACTGACAATGACGCTCGGGCGTTTCGGATGGCGTTACTTTATAGTGGGGGCGTCGCGCGGTATTGAATACAGGCTCCGCAACGATATGTTTTCGCATCTCGAGACTTTGTCCGCCAGATATTTTAACAGCCATAAGACCGGAGATCTGATGGCGCACTTCACCAACGACCTGCAGGCCGTCCGTCAGGCTGCGGGGATGGCTGTCATCACGGCTTTCGACGCGGTTATTATGACACTGATGGTTCTTATAAAAATGATTGTGTACGTAAATTTCCGGCTGACTGTTTTTGCGTTTATTCCGCTTACGCTTGTAGCCGTATCATGCTATTTCTTCGGCATTGAATCAAAGAAAAGGCACCTTTCAAGACAGCAGGCTTTCTCTGATCTCTCCGACAAGGTACAGGAAAGTCTTGCAGGAATACGCGTCATTAAGGCTTTTGTGCAGGAGGAAAGGGATCTTAAATCCTTTGACGCGGCAAACAGAAACAGCATGGAAAAATCTCTCTCCTCCGTGAAGCTGTGGGCGGTAGTGGGGCCCTTCCTTGACGTCGTCACAGGCATAAGCATGCTACTGACTCTTGTATTCGGCGGACGAATGGTCCTGAACGGACAGGTCAGCATCGGACAGTTTGTGGCGTTCAATTCCTATATAGGCATGCTGGTGTGGCCCATGATCGCCTGCGGCGACGCTATAAACGCCTTTACCCAGGCGGCGGCAGCCTGGAAGCGCATTACCTTGATATTTCAGGAAACCCCCGATATCATTGACACCTGCCCTGACGCGGGGGATCTGAGTCTTAAGGGCGATATAAGCATTAAGGATCTCACGTTTACATATCCGGACGGCGAAGAACCCGTTCTCTCACACGTTAATCTCCATGTGTCTCAGGGCGAAATGCTCGGGATTCTCGCACGCACCGGAAGCGGCAAATCCACGCTGGCGGATCTGCTTTTAAGGGTTTATGACTGCAAAAAGGGCGCCATACTGTTAGACGGTCTGCCAATCGACGAATATCCCTTAAAGGTTCTCAGACGCGATATGGCGTATGTACCGCAGGATAATTTTCTGTTCTCCGACACCCTGGAGGAAAATATCGCCTTCGGGCTTGAGGAGCGCGTCGCGGACCATCCGGAGCTTAAAGAGCGCATCAGGCAGGCGGCGGCCGACGCCTGCATCCACGACAACATTCAGGAATTTCCCATGCAGTATCTTACGGTTGTGGGTGAAAGGGGCGTCACACTCTCAGGGGGACAGAAGCAGCGAAGCTCCATCGCACGCGCCCTGCTCAAGGATTCCGCAATACTGATCCTGGACGATTCACTCTCCGCGGTGGACACGGACACAGAGGAACAGATTCTTAAAAACATCCTCCGGCTCAGGAAATCAAAGACCACTATCGTCATCGCCCACCGGATTTCAACACTTCAGCACGCCGACCATGTGGCAGTGCTGGAGGAAGGGCGGCTGGCGGAATACGGCACCCACGAAGAACTTCTTGAAAAAGGCGGGTTCTATGCGCACATTTACGAAAAGCAGCAGCTCGAACGTGCCCTTGAGACTGCGGAATAACGTATTAAACGACGATTTGAAAGGACGAATAAAGACGCTATGGGGACTCTTAATGAAGACACTCTGGAATCAGAATACAGGGGCAGCGCGCTGCTCAGGCTGCTGTCCTACATGAAGCCTTATCTGGGATGGTTTTTTCTCTGTCTTGCGCTGATACTCGCGCTGACAGGCTTTGACCTCTACCGCCCAATGCTCATCGGCGACGCCATCGATCTTTTTGAAGCGGAGGGAGATTATGACGTAATAGTGGAAACAGCAGTCAAATACAGCATTGTACTGCTTCTGAGCGTGATTTTCAATATATCACAGACATGGATACTGCAAAAGACCGGCCAGCGCATAATATTGACGATCCGCCGTCAGCTTTACGTCCATATTCAAAGTCTGAGCAGCCGCTATTTCGATTTGACACCCGTTGGAAAGCTTGTGACCCGTGTCACAAACGACGTTGAAGCCCTAAACGAAATGTACTCCGGCATCCTTGTCCGCCTTTTCAGAAACGTGGTAAAGATTGCGGGGCTTGCCGTTATTATGCTCCTTCTGGACTGGCGGCTTGCGCTGATATCATTTGTTCTCCTTCCCGTAGTGGCTGCGCTGACCGTAATTTTCAGACGGCTCGCCAGACAGACATACAGGCTTTCAAGAACGAGGCTCACCGACCTTAACACCTTTTTGTCCGAAAACATTTCCGGTATGCGTATAATACAGATTTTCGGGCGGGAAAAGCGTAAATACGAAGAATTTGACGAAAAGAGCAAAAAGCTTTACAACGCCTACTACAGGGAAATGATGGTATTTGCGGTCTTTCGCCCCATAATATACATGCTGAGCGTGCTGTCACTGATGATCGTGCTTGGAACCGGAAGCAGGGAAGTGACAGACAGCGTAATCTCCATTGGCACACTGTACATTTTTGCACAGTATATACAATCGTTTTTTGACCCCATTCAGGAGCTGGCGGAACAGTTCTCCACGCTACAGTCTTCTCTTGCATCCGCGGAAAAAATATTTACCATCCTTGACGAGGAGCCCGCGGTTAAAGAGGCCGACAACCCTGTGCTGCTGCCGAGCATCACCGGACGCATAGAATTTTCCCACGTATGGTTTGCCTATGACGGCGAAAACTATGTGCTTCGGGACGTTTCCTTTGTGATCGAGCCCGGAAGCAAGGTTGCGTTTGTGGGAGCCACCGGCGCCGGCAAGACCTCCATTCTTAATCTTATAGGGAGATACTACGACATACAGAAGGGAAATATATATATCGACGGTGTTGACATCAGACTCCTCGACAAAAAGCAGCTTCGCGGCGCTATCGGCCAGATGCAGCAGGACGTTTTCATCTTCGAGGGAACCGTTGAGAGCAACATAAGACTGTACGATCAGGAAATAACCGACGACGAAGTGAAGGCCGCGGCGGAATATGTCAATGCGTCGCGATTCATCGAAAAGCTTCCGGAAAAATACAAGGAGCCTGTGTCCGAGCGCGGCTCTACCTTCTCGGCAGGCGAGCGGCAGCTTCTGTCCTTTGCGAGGACCCTGGCGCACAAGCCCAGCATACTTGTTATGGACGAGGCCACGGCAAACATAGACACAGAGACCGAGCTTCTGATACAGGAAGCCCTTGAAAAGCTCATGGAGGGACGCACCGCTATCATGGTGGCACATAGGCTTTCCACCATACAGCATGCCGACTGCATCATGGTCATGCACAAGGGAAAGCTTCGGGAGCAGGGCACTCACCAACAGCTCCTGGCACAGGGAGGCATCTACAAAAAGTTATACGAACTCCAGATCCACCGCGAGGCCTGAACGTCAGTCGAGCTTTACCACCCTGTTCTTTCCGCCGTCTTTTGCCGTATAAAGCGCTTTATCCACGCGGCTGCACAATCTGTCCACGGATTCGCCCTTCTGAGCCATGGTAACGCCGACGCTAACGGACTGGTGCCCCGCCATCTCAAACGCCGTCGACTCAAACGTACTGCGGATTTCCTCCGCGACCGACATGACCGCATCCATCTCGTTCCCCTGCAGAAGAAGCATAAACTCCTCTCCGCCCCATCTTCCCGCAAAACACTGCGGGATCCTTCTGCAGATTCCCGACAGGATATCCGAAAGGCTCATTATGACCCTGTCGCCCTCCTTATGGCCGTATATGTCGTTTACCTTCTTGAAATTGTCGATATCCATCATAATAAGGTAAACAGCCTCATCCTCCTGCTCGAGAGCGTCGTGTATCCTTCTCTCGATCTCGGCACGGTTATAAAGCCTGGTCAGCCCGTCCGTAATTGCCGCCATCAAAAGCTTTCTGTTCATGGCCTCAAGCTCCGCCGTGGATGCTTCGATAAATGAGACAAAACGCCAGATCATCGGAATCTTATCCAGCTTTTTAAATGTCGGGCCACAGAAATCCACCCTGTTTTCATCTTTGGGCTTTCCCTCCCGCATGGCTGCGATGACAAGCGTCACATTAAAATTCAGCATGTTTCCGTGTATCCTGATAAACTCTCCGTGTGTATAAAATCCCGAGGTAGGCGCCACATCGCTGAACATGACAGTTTCCTTGCTTATATTCTGATCTCCCCAGAAAGCCCTTCTGGCCGCGCACGAAAACGTCTGTATGACCTGTGGCTGAAAATCGGCGATCATCTGGCCGTCCTGACGTATGCTGTAAAGAATGGTTTCCGGATCGCCGTACGCTATCTTCACATAAGCGTTTTCTTCCATGTCAGAGGACATGATAAGGGAATCGTCGTCATTTACCGCCAGCGGGCAGCGCAGGATATTAAACTCATTCCTCTCCAGAAAGAGCGGGAACTCAAGCGTGTTGGAAAAGAAGTTTTCGTTTTTTTCAATGTTAAGATACTGCTTATAGACCTCAAACGCCGGCTTACCGTCCAGCTCATAGAGGACTTCCTTTTTTGCCTTTGTTATCCTGAATCTTCTTTTAAGGGGCTTCCATCCAGCAATATACCTGCTTTCCGCATAATAATCCGGGCCTCCCAGAAGCAGGAACACAATTCCGTGCTCGCAGAAGCCTTCCCCCTTTGAAAACACTCCCGCAAATTCGTCGTCCATGTTGGGATTGAAGGCTCCGCCGCCAAAGACCTGTATATTCTCCGGAAGCATGCTCATCTCGTCGCAAAAGCCCTTCATTGACATGTCCATTATTGTAGCCAGCATCTCCACCGACTTTACCCAGGGATTTTCCTGCAGACAGCGTTTCAGGCCTTCCACGGCCTCCCTGTAGTTTTCCTCGCTGAAAGGATACTGAAGCAGACGCGCCTTAGTAGTCTCACATTCAAACATGGTACAGGTTATCAGAATTTCGTTTTCCGTCAGCACCCCTCCCTTGATGTTTCCGTTGGAGGTACATCCAAAATACAAAGCGTCCGGCATTTTTTCATCAAGTATGCCGCACACATGCAGAATGTGTTCTTTTTCCATATCCTGCGAGTAAATGCGGAAAATTTTCATAAAAGCGCTGTGGTCCTTCTGCCACTTTTCCAGCTCCCCGATCCATTTCAATAAATTTTCATCGTCAATATAACATAAATCAAACTGTTTCACTTCGGCACTCCTTCTCGCTGATGTTCTTACAGCTTTATCAGTTCACGACATCTGTTTAAAGCCGCGTATAGCTCCTGTCTCCTGGGCATGGTCAGATTCCCCGGAATATCCTGTCCGCAGAATGTTCCAAACCCGCCTGTTTTGATCTGACGGTAAAGCCCCTCCACCGCATCCTGCAGAGTTTTCGTCCCGTCAAAGCTGTGCAGCTTCATATATTTTATCATATGCGCAAGAGTCGAAAGCTGCTCTGAATCCACAAGCTGTTCTACATATCTTAAATCAACCGTCTCCCGATTGATTGAAAAACCGTCCTTCCCCATGGCTTTGAGCTTGATGCGTTCCTCTTTTGCAAAGCCCGCATCCCTCGCCGGAACTCTGTGGAACGAAGGCTCCCTTGCCTTTACGGGTTCTCCGAGCGTAAGCGGAAAACGCTTCGCCTCCTCGCGGGCCCTCTGCGTAATATCCTGTGGACGGTAATGATCCATCTGTATCACACGGTCGGCCCTGTGAAAATAAGAGCCCGAGCTCCCTGCCACAAGTATTGTTGAAATTCCCCATGTATCGTACAGCTCCCTGACGCGGTCTATAAACGGTATGATCGGTTCCTGATCCCTGCTCACCACACGCTGCATCAGCTCGTCGCGAATCATAAAGTTTGTGGCGCTGGTATCCTCGTCGATGAGAAAAAGCCCTGCGCCGGCTTCCATGGCCTCCACTGTCGCCGCAGCCTGAGACGTGCTTCCGCTGGCATCCTCCGTATAAAAACAGGACGTGTCCTTTCCGTTTGGCAGGTTGCGGATAAACATTGATATGTCCGCTTTCCTTATGCTCCTTCCGTCCTCCGCCCTCAGCTTCACGGCAGTGGCGTCGGTTATAACGTACTCTCTGCCGTCTCCGGCAATGTGATCGTACACGCCAAGCTCCAGAGCCTCAAGCAGCGTGGATTTGCCGTGGTACCCTCCTCCGACTATCAGCGTGACTCCCTTTGGGATCCCCATCCCCTTAACCGGTCCGCGGTGAGGAAGCTCAATGACAGTCTCCATGGATTTTGGAGCTTCAAATACTACCGCGTCCTTCATGGGCAGAGAGGAAATTCCGGATTTTCTTGGCAGCACGGAACCGTTTGCCACAAATGCCGCAAGTCCAAGCTCCCCGAGCTTCTCCCTGATAAAATGCTGGTCGTCGGCAAGATCCGCCACGGCCTGCAGCTGATCCGTCCTGCAAGAAGATGACAGGAGCGTCATTTTTACGCACGCGGGCAGAAAATCAAACAAAATCCTGATAAGCTCTCCTGAGTTTATAGTCCTTCCGTTTGCGGGAAAGCCCACCTCCAGGCGAACCGTCAGAGCACCGTCCTGCGGGTCCACCGTACATGCGCTGCGCTCAAGAATCTCCTGTCCAGGCTGCGTTACGCCTATCAGTCCGCTCTTTCCGGAGCCTTTCGCCTGAAATGAATAGTCTTTTATCTTCGAGGAGAGTCTGCGCAGCAGAAAATCCTGGAAAGCAATCCGTCTATGGCAGGAATCAAAAAACCGTCTGTCGAAAGCAGCCGTCTTTGCGGGGATCAAAATACTCACCCTGGAGGGCGAAGCAAACGGATCTCCCTGAACGTGATCTATGGAGAGAACGTATTGCGGAAACTGATATTTTCCTTTTGTTTCCTTGTATGCAGGATAACCTCTCCTGTCGATCTGATGAAGAAGATTCTGCAGTTCCGCAGCCGATTTCATTGATTATTTGTCCTTTCACGGTATTCATAAGGCCGTACGGTTTTATTTTAATTACAGTCTGTGAGATTGTACAGCCTGAGGGCATTTTCCCATGTGGCACGCCGGATCTCATCCCGGCTCAGACCTTTTACACCGGCCAGGGCCTCGACCACAAGGGGAAGATTTAATGAGCTGTTGCGTTTCCCGCGGTCAGGCTCCGGTGAGAGATAAGGGGAGTCGGTCTCCAGCACAATCCTGTCCAGAGGAATATACTCTGCGGCTTCCCTGAGCTTCTTTGCGTTTTTAAAGGTAATCACTCCGCCAATGCCAAAATAAAAATTCATGTCAAGGTATATTTTTGCCATTTCCTTTGTATAAGAATAACAGTGTATCACTCCGCCAAAATCCGCCGCATGTTCCTCTGAGAGGATGTCAGCCGTATCCTTTGCGGCATCCCGCGAATGGATAATAACGGGTTTCTTTACACGGCGGGCAAGATCAAGCTGACGGACGAACCATTCCTTCTGTATATTTTTTGCAGGTTCGTCCCAGTGGTAATCCAGGCCGATTTCGCCTACCGCCACACATTTTTCATAAGCGCAGGATTCCTCCAGGCGCAGTAAATCTTTCCCGGTAAGCTTGCCGGTCTCGCTGGGGTGAAAGCCTACCGCCGCGTAAATAAAATCAAACCTACGCGAGAGCTCAAGCGTCCTCTCGCAGGATACCGGACAGGCACCCACATTGACCACTCTTTTTATGCCGTTTTGCGGCAGAGACGAAAGAAGACTATCCCTGTCCCTGTCAAAAGCC
>CANQSE010000035.1 GCA_947626405.1 uncultured Acetatifactor sp.
CGGAAATTACATCCCCCAACAAAAATCGTGGCCGCCACATGTTCCGGATAATCCAGCAGGGTTGTTTTCTGAAAACCGCATATCCTCATAAGCTTTACTTCCCCGCCTTTTTTCCCGTGCTCCGCTCATACTCCGGTATGCGTCCGTAAAGTCCGGCCAGTTCCCTGGTCTTCTGCGCAAGCTCATGCGTAAAAGCCTCGGGCTTCATGCGCCATTTCCAGTTATCGCCAAGCGTCGAGGGCGTGTTGATCCTGGCTTCCGATCCCAGGCCCAGAATATCCTGCATCGGTATCACCGCCAAATCCGCCACGCTGGCGTAAGCGCTCCTCACAAATTCCCAGTTTATCTGTTTTTTCCGCGTCCCTGTCAGATTAAGGTAACGATCACAGAAACGCCTGTCCTCCCTCTTAACCGACCTGTACCATCCAATGGTGGTGTCATTGTCATGAGTGCCTGTATAGACTACACAGTTTGACGGATAACGGTGAGGAAGGTAATTGCTCTCCTCCCTTGAATCAAACGCAAACTGCAGCACCTTCATTCCCGGGTACCCCGTCTTTTTCACAAGGCGCAGTACGGACGGCGTGAGAAAGCCCAGATCCTCCGCGATAACCTCTCTGCTGCCAAGCGCTTTTTTCACCGCGGCAAACAGTTCATAGCCCGGACCCGGTCTCCACTCGCCATGCTCCGCGGTCTTTGCTCCGGCGGGTATGGCATAGTAAGCGTCAAAAGCGCGGAAATGGTCGATCCTCACAATATCATACATTTCATAGCATGCCGAAAGCCTCCGGATCCACCAGTTAAATTCCGTTTTTTTGTGATATTCCCAGTCATAGAGCGGATTTCCCCAAAGCTGTCCGGTTGCGGAAAAGGCGTCCGGCGGACATCCCGCAACGGCGGTAGGATTACATGCTTCGTCAAACTGAAACAGCTCCGGAGCGGCCCATGCGTCCGAGCTGTCAAAGGCCACATAGATAGGTATATCCCCTATAATGCTGATCCCCTGACTGTTTGCATACGACTTGAGTTTATCCCACTGTGTGCGGAACATGTACTGCTGGAAACGGTAAAACTCCATTTCCTTTGCATATTTTTTGCGACACGCCGCCATGGCGAGAGGCTTTCTTGTCTTTATATCTTCGTCCCACTCAACCCAGCACACATTGTGAAAGGCGTTTTTCAACGCCATGTACAGAGCGTAATCGTCAAGCCAGCTTTTGTTTTCTTCCGAAAATCTGACAAAATCCGGATCATCTGATATTCCGCTGTTCTGCCACGCTTTTCTCAAAAGTGCGAACCTGTTCTCATACAGCCGCGGGTAATCCACATACTCGGGATTATCCCCCAGGTCATATTTTTCACATTGTTTTTTGGTGAGCCAGCCCCGCGCGATAAGATCCTCAATGTCTATAAAATAGGGGTTACCTGCAAATGTTGAAAACGACTGATATGGCGAATCACCATATCCGGTAGGCCCAAGCGGCAGGATCTGCCAGCATGATTGCCCCGCCTCCCTGAGTCTGTCCACAAACTCATACGCTTCCCGCGAAAAGCATCCGATCCCATATGCTGAAGGAAGGCTTGACACAGGAAGCAGCACACCGCATCTTCTCATAATAATCACCATTCCAAGCGGACATATCCGCCTTGCATTTTCCCGACACCAATGTCGGATCATACACTACTTTAACTTCCAGATATCCTCATTATATTCCCGTATAGTTCTGTCTGAGGAGAAAAAGCCAGCCTTTGCAATGTTTACCAGCATCATTCTTTTCCACTTTTCCCTGTCCTCGTAATCCGAAAGCATACGGTCTTTAACCCTTATATAATCCTCAAGATCCAGAAGCGTCATAAACCAGTCTTTGTTTAAAAGCTCCTTGTGCAGACGTTCCAGATTTTCCCTGTGTCCCACCTTCATTGCCTGTTTCCCTACAATGAAATCCACGGCCTTTTTGATAACGGGACTCTTTTTATAATAATCTCTTGAAACATAGTCAGCCTTTGCATAGTGTCCGATGACCGCATCGCTCTTTTCACCAAAAATATATATATTGCCGTCTCCCACCAATTGGTGTATTTCCACGTTAGCTCCGTCGCTGGTTCCCAATGTCACGGCGCCGTTTAACATAAACTTCATGTTTCCCGTGCCTGACGCCTCCTTTGATGCAAGCGAGATCTGTTCAGATATGTCGCATGCGGGAATAAGCTTTTCAGCGTAGCTTACATTGTAATTTTCCACCATGACAACCTTCATATAAGGGCTCACTTTGGGATCGTTGTTTACAATGTCAGCCAGCACAAGCAGCAGGTGGATTATATCCTGCGCGATCACATATGCCGGAGCGGCCTTTGCGCCAAAGATGAACGTAACAGGTCTGCAGGGCTTTTTACCGCCCTTGATCTCCAGATATTTATGTATTATATACAGTGCGTTCATCTGCTGCCGTTTATACTCGTGGAGACGCTTGATCTGGATATCAAACACGGAATCCGGATCAATCTCTATCCCCTCCTTTTCCCTGATGTAAGCGGCAAGCTCGCGCTTTTTCCCGATTTTAATCTCCTCTATGGCATTTAAGACCTTCTCATCCTCCGAGCTTTTAAGGAGCTTCTCAAGCTGCCCCGCATCCTTCTTGAAACCGTCGCCGATTGTATCGGACAGCAAGGCCGAAAGCTCCCTGTTGCAGGATAAAAGCCATCTGCGGAACGTTATGCCGTTGGTCTTATTGTTAAACTTTTCAGGATAGATCCTGTAAAAATGATTAAGTTCCGTGTTTTTAAGAATTTCCGTGTGGATTTCGGCCACGCCGTTTACGCTGAATCCGTAATGGATATCGATATGCGCCATATGCACACGCTTCTGATCGTCAATGATCTGCACCCTGGGATCCTTGTATTTTTTCGCCACCCTGGCGTTTAGCTCCTTGATTATGGGAACAAGCTGCGGCACAACCTTTTCCATGTATGCAAGCGGCCACTTCTCCAGCGCCTCCGCAAGAATCGTATGATTAGTGTATGCGCATGTCCTGCTCACCACTCTCACCGCATCCTCCATGGTGAATCCTTCTTCCCATGTGAGTATACGAATCAGCTCAGGTATAACCAGTGTGGGATGGGTATCGTTGATCTGGATCGCCACATAACGGTCCATGCGGTGCAGGCTGCGCTTATTCTCCTTCAGTTCCCTGATGATGAGCTGCGCAGCGTTGCTGACCATAAAGTATTCCTGGTATATGCGCAGCAGATTGCCGGCTTCGTCGGAATCGTCGGGATACAAAAACAGCGTGAGATTTTTGTCAATCTTTTCCTTGTCAAAATCAATTCCGCTTTTTACCAGCTTCTCGTCAACCGACTCAAGATCGAAAAGATGCAGCTTATTACGCCCGTTTTCATATCCAATGACATCGATGTCATAAAGCACTGATGTCACTTTTTTGTCCCCGAAGCATACTTCAAAGGTAGTATCGGTTTTATGCAGCCAGGAATTTTTACGTATCCAGTCGTCCTTTTCCGCTTTCTGCAGCTTATCGCGAAATACCTGTTTAAAAAGTCCAAAATGATAATTAAGGCCGATGCCGTCTCCCGCAAGTCCAAGAGTGGCAATGGAATCAAGAAAACATGCCGCCAGACGCCCCAGGCCGCCGTTTCCAAGCGAAGGCTCGGGCTCCGCCTCCTCGATGACAGCGAGATCCCTGCCGTTGTTTTTAAGGATTTCCGCCAGTTCGTCATAGATGCCAAGGTTTATCAGATTGTTTGAAAGAAGCTTCCCCATCAGAAATTCCATGGAGATATAATAAACCTTCTTTTTGCCTTTTATAACAGGTTTCTTTTTCGTCTGATCCTTTGTAAGCTGCAGTACACAGTCATAAAGCTGAGCGTCGGAGCATGTCCTTATGTTCTTTTTGTACCTCTGACCTATAAGAATCTCAAGCTGTTTTTCCAAACTCATTTTAATCCCCTTTCCGGAGCGTCACAGACTTTCCGCAATTTCCTTACCTGTTTCCAGAACATCACAGGAAACAGTTTGTCAATAACACCAATTTAAAGGACATAGCCCTGTAGAAATTTTACAAAATAAGCTCCTCTCTCAATACCTCAAATGCCTCTCCGTACATTTTTCCCATCTCATATCCTCGAAATGCCGCCCTTGCTGTCACACCGCGAATCCAGTAATCGCCATATTTGTTTTTTTCCGTAACATGCTCATCCAACGCAGCTACTTTAGTGTCGATCACATCAGTTATGTCTACATACATTTGAGGTCGGAAGCCCACATAGGATCTTCCAGATGGAGAAATGGGTTCGTAAAAATAAATCGTATTATAACGTCTTGCTGCAGAAATAGTAGCCTTTCCAACTGCGACATGCGCCTGATGCGTGTCAAAAGGCCAGTGCGTAAAAATAATATCCGGTTTAATAATGTTAATTCTTTTCTCTATTGCTTCTACCGATTTTGAATCGTAGGCAATGTCCTTATTGCTGAAATTCAAAATATCAAGGTCCTTACATCCCAAAACCCTGGCTGCATTTCTTCCTTCCTGCATAGCAATCTCATCCGTTCTCATTACTTTGCCATTATAATCAGTGTATCCGGATTGACTCATTACAATCATATAAACATCATGTCCGTCACGTATTGCCTTTGCCAGCGTTCCCCCCACGGCCAACTCAATATCGTCCAAATGTGCGCCAATAGCAACAATTATCTTTTTCATTCCGGTATCTTCCTCCCTATTGTCCTGTTTTTCTGTTTTTTATCTTTCTGGACATTTGTTTTAACCTGTAGATAAACATAAAAACAACTGTAGATCTTAACTGTAAATCAATCAATTTATTTTCATACTCATTAACTTCCTGCATGTAATAAGGATTCTGTCGGAAATTCGGAAATGTTGCCACCATTTCCTCTCCCAATTTTTTTACGAAGCTTACTTTCTTCTTAATATCACTCTGCATATATGAAAAAAGAGTGTTCCTGTAAAACATAATCCCGTAATGATATTCTATTACGTCTCGAAATTCCTCTAACGCACCGTTTTCCTTTGCATAATTAAGCATAATGCGCATGGCTTCAATTCTATCCTGGCAATTTTTCAGATTAACGGCATGCGTCGTTGACCCAGTACGCTGATAGTAAAAAACATTTGCCTCTGGTATATGCTCAAAATGCTTAATCCTCATTCCTATTTCTACAATTGCGGCATTGTCCTCATAAAACATATGCTCAGGAAATTTAAATTCTTTCTCAAAGAATATCTCCCTTGAATATATTTTTGTACTAATGGGTCCGGGATGCAGCAAATATTTTTTTCTTATCTCATGGTTAAATATTCCTGTTTGACTTAGTAGATTGCACTCCTCGCGCTGAGTTGGAACCATGGTATGCTCATAGACCCTGCACATATCTGTTCCTACAACGTCCGCCCCAGTGCGTTTTGCAAGTTCAACCATTCTTTCATAGAGGTCTTCTACTACCCAGTCATCTGCATCCATAAAGCCTATATACCGCCCCTGCGCTTCCTGTAGTCCCAGATTCCTTGCACCTCCCTGTTTCCTGTTGTCCGGAGATGCAATCACCTTAACTCTGCCGGGATACCTTTTCTCAAATTCTTTAAGAATTTTAAGCGAATCGTCCGTGGATGCATCATCAACCGCTATAATTTCCATGTTCTGCAATGTCTGGCGCACCAGAGAATTAATGCAGTATTCAAGATTACCGTCTTCAGCCATATTATAAACAGGTACAATCACGCTTAATTCTAACATTCGCCCTTACCCCTTCTGACAAAATGAACAGTAATAATCCTAAAAAAGAAAGCGCGGAACATGTCCACACAAATACCAAGCACAAACATAACACCCACAGCGCCAAGAACTCGAAACAGAAAAAGAGGAATCGGCTGGTTCATGACTTCCCTCAGTCCAAACCAGTCTTGCCACATATATCTTATCAAAAGACTTTCCTGCAAAAGATATACACCCAGACAATATGGAGAAAGTCTACACGCCAACCTTCCGATTTTCTCTCCCAAAGGCTTTGCATGAAGAAATGCTGCAAATATACCAAGCGCCGAAAAGAAAACCAAAATGTGATTATACTCAAGAGAAACTGTAGTCATTTCCTTAAGCCGTCCAGTTCTCGTTTGAATTTTACTCACAACAAATATCTCCGCCAGAATCAGAAAAGTACTGACAATATAAATAATCCATCCACGTCTGACAGAATTTAATATCTTAAATCCATAAAGTCTGATATAGGCTCCCACCAAAAACAGGATTAAGTACCAGAAAAACGAATATCCTTGAGTATCCATCGACAATCTAACCGGCAGAAGACTTTTTATTATGCACTCAAAAATAAGCAGCAGCAAAATCACTCGCTGCAACTGGTTTTTCGTCATAGCCTGAACGCCACCCACGAGCAGAGGCAACAACATATATATAACGACATATGAGGAAACAAACCAGTATGTCTCCATATGAACAGGCAAAAAATGCTGAAGCAGGTCGTAGATATCCAAATCAGCCGGCTCAACCTTTCCAAGGGGAAGAAATAAAATAAAAGTGCCAACCGAATAAAACAACGTCTGAAATACTATTTCCGCCATGCGGCCTATTTTAAATTTGGAAGATATCAAAAAATAACCGGAAATTAACATAAAAATATTAACGGCAGGTGCGGAAACCCCCTCAAGCACCCAGGCAATCCATCCGTTTACAGAAATTTCATTTCCCATAAAAGGCAGCAAATCACTCTTGGTCAGTGCATGAAGCATTGTCACCATCATCATTGATATCATTCTTAAAAAATCCATGTTAGCATTTCTTTTGCCTTCCAGTTGGACCGATGCCATGATATGTCGTCCTTTTCAATTAAAACCGTTAACCTTGTCACGTGAGAGATATTGAGCTCTATTATAAATTGCTTATTTAGCCGGGTTGCCTTTTACAGTAACACCATCAGGCACGTCTTTTGTAACAACAGAGCCCATGCCTACAAAGGCATCATTCCCAACAGATACACCATCGCGAACCACGGCATTTCCGGATAGATATGCCCTTTCTCCCGTAGAAGAACTTCCCATCATCAGAACCTCTCCAACAACAATCGTATTTCTGCCAATTTTGACATTATGCGAAATAAAGGCGCAGTTATCAATTCGGCTTCCGCTTCCAATAACAGTATCATCTATGGCCCCTTTACAAACAACATTGTTGGCACCAATCTGCACATCATCTTCTATGACAATGCCCCCAAACTGAGGAATTGTTATAATCTGTCCGTCTTCGTTCCTGCGCGTCGTCAGACCGTCAGAACCAATCACTGTATTTTCGCGAATGATACAATCATCGCCAATCTGCACACTGCCGACAATTCTAACCCCTGATGCAATATAGCAGTTTCTCCCAATCTTTACATTGCCATCAATATATGCTCCCGGAAATACGATTGTGCCCTCTCCAATCTCCGCGCCATCACAAATTACAGCACCATTTTTGATTTGAAAAGATTTGGGCAACGCATTATAAGTCACATGATTTTCATAAAAAAATTTTGCAAAACCATAACGTGGTTCTTTTGAAAGAATCACAACATGTTTTTTTGCAAGTTCTTCCGGAACAGGGTAATTTTCCGGCCATATAACTATACATTCCTCCACCGTCAACGTATTTTTCCATTGACCCATAAATCCTTCTGTGACAAATAATACAGCATTATTTTTAGGATTTGACAGGCTGGCTGGCCGAACCACCTTGTAATTTCTTGTTTTATCATATTTTGATACATTTATTGAAAAAAATTCTTTTGGTTCACTCATTTTCATGACGCATGCCATCCCCCATCCACTTTACAGCGTTGTCGTCAAAACATAACTTTGAGCATGTCTGCCTGTTTGTCATTTTGCCACGTTTCAAACAGCACTAACATACCCGGCTTTCAACCCCTTTGTTACAGATAATACGCTCTCTGCAGAGAAATCCTTAGTCGGATTCATATTAACGGATACACGATACAATTATACTACCATGTGTCCGCCACAGCATCAACATATTTTTTTAATAAATTTGGCAAAATATTCTGCCGTAATTATCATTATAAACCCGTTTTAAGCATCTATGAGTTGTCCCATGGAAAAAGCTGTGTTAGAATAGCAGAGAGAAGCGCAAGGAGAAAATACACATGGCAGTTATCAAAGACATTCCTGAAAAATACATGCGCGAGGCCCTCAGGCAGGCCAGAAAAGCTTACGCACTGGGCGAAGTGCCCATAGGCTGCGTCATTGTCCGCGACAACAAAATCATCGCACGCGGGTACAACCGCAGGAACACAGACAAGAATACTCTCTCCCACGCGGAGCTGACCGCCATAAAAAAAGCCAGCAAACAGACTGGAGACTGGAGGCTGGAGGACTGCACTCTTTATGTGACGCTTGAACCATGCCAGATGTGCGCCGGCGCCATCGTCCAGGCCCGCATCCCTCAGGTTGTTATGGGCTGCATGAATCCAAAGGCCGGATGCGCCGGATCCGTATTAAACATACTTCAGGTGCCCGGATTTAATCATCAGGTTTCCATTGTAAGCGGCATCCTGGAAGCCGAGTGCAGCGACCTTCTGAAACAGTTCTTTACGGATCTGCGAAAGAGGAACAAGGCAGAAAAGGAGAACGCCGCTTCAGATTAGCAGCATTTCAGTCTGCAGTTTCCCGTAAAAATTCGTGCGAGCACGATCTTCCCGAAAAACTGCAGACCGGATGAACTGTTACAAACCGCGAAATCGCGAAATCGCAAGTGCGTCAGCACTTGACAAAATCATAAAAACCCGATACACTTATAAAGCCGTACATTTCTGCGGCAGTGTGATGATGAAATTCGGTCTCGCGCAATGGATGTCCGCGAACCGTGTCAGGTTGGGAACAAAGCAGCACTAAACGGAAAGTTTCATGTGCCGCGAGCCAGCCGGGTGGAGTCACACCGCTCAGGGTGTACGGCATTTTTATCAATTGTCGTTTGCTGCTTTTTAGGGAATGTGCCATGGAAATCACTCTTGAAACGATCGCTGAAATAATGCAGGACTGTACGCTGTGTCCAAGACAATGCCACGCAAGACGCACCGAAGGAGAAAAGGGATTCTGCGGACAGGGTGCGGCCCTCACTGCTGCCAGAGCCGCTCTGCATTACTGGGAAGAACCCTGCCTTTGCGGGGACACCGGCTCCGGAACCGTTTTCTTTTCAGGCTGCAGCCTTAAATGTATATATTGTCAGAACCGCCCTATCGCGCTTGGGGAAACCGGCAGAGAAATTTCGTTGCACCGTCTTGCTGAAATTTTTCTCGAGCTGCAGGAAAAAAATGCCGCAAATATTAATCTTGTCACCCCGGGACATTTTCTTCCTCAGATCGCATACAGCCTTACGCTTGCAAAAAAACAGGGGTTAAATCTTCCCATCGTATACAACACCGGAGGTTACGAAGAAGTCTCGTCCCTTAAAATAATGGATGGGCTTGTTGACGTTTATATGCCGGACCTTAAATATTTTTCATCGGAATTATCCGCGAAATATTCAAACGCACCGGACTATTTTGAAAAAGCATCGGAAGCGATAAAAGAGATGTACCGTCAGACGGGCGCACCTGTTTTTGATCCCGCGACAGGATTAATGAAAAAAGGCGTTATTGTGCGACATATGCTTCTTCCCGAATGTGCCGGAGATTCCAAACGTATACTGCGGTATCTTTACAGCACATACGGAAACGACATATATGTCAGTATCATGAACCAGTACACTCCTCTGAGCGGTGCAGATCTGCCGCCTGAGATCAACCGCCGTATCACTTCCCGGGAATATGAAAAGATCCTCTCCTTTGCGGAGAGGATCGGAATTGAAAACGGCTATTATCAGGAAGGCTCAACCGCAGAGGAAAGTTTTATTCCCCCGTTTGACTGCGAAGGAATCTGAGACCTACAGCTCCACCCGCATCAGGTAATAACCAAAATCGCCTGTTTTTGCCGGTTCACCTGCACATTCAAAGCTCTCAAAGCCGAACATGACGGCGACCTGCTTTTCCCTGTCATAATAATTGCCCGGAACGCCAAGATAATAGCGGGCTTCACCGCGTTTCATTACCTGGGCAAGAATCAAATGCTTATAGTTATAGAAGCCATGGAGCAGAAAACTGTTGTTAGCCGCCCGATAATAGCTCTCCGGAAAAATCACAAAATCCGAAGGACTGAGCGACAGGTACTCTCTTTCGTCGTGAAAGGGGCTGATGTGAGGATAAATCGCGTAAAGCTGTTTCCATTTATCCTCAAGAATTTTTATTGCGCCTTCGCGGCTCTCTACCGCAGGTTTGTTTTCTCCCGAAGCTCCTCGCGCGGATGTGTCCCCGCCGGTTTTCTCAGGATGTCGGGCTTGCGTTGTTCCCGCCTCTAAAACTTTATTTTCAGCTACCTCAGCAAGAACCTCTGAGGTCACGACTTCGGCTACCGCCTCCAGGACTTTATTTTCGCCTACCTCAGAAAGCCCTTCCGAGGTTACAACTTCTGCCCCCGCCTCTAAAATTTTATTTTCAGCCACCTCAGCAAGCCCCTCCGGCCTCGTTTCAGTTTTTTTCGCACCGCCATTGTCGGCATCGTTATCAAGCATACAGCGAAGCTCTCTGCCGTTTCCAGCCGTGATTACGAGCCGTTTCCAGCTTCTGCAGCCCGCTTCACCCGCAGCTTCATCGGGATCCACGCTGCAGGTATAGTGAAATTCCCCCGAACCTTCCTTGAATATAATCTGCCCCAGCAAAAAATCATTTTCCAAATCCGATGCCGTCACGTCCCTGACAAAAGAATCTGTAGGGTGAAGTCCTCTGACATTAACATCCATTTTTAATGTGCCGTTATATACCTGCAGTTTTACAAAACCGCACCCCTTGATTCTGACTCCGTTTTCATAATAGTCCAGATACTTTATCTTTTTGTCAAATAACATAAAAACACCTCCCGAAATATCAGAATAGCCCGTCCAATCGGCTGCTTATTCATATTTATTCGGGAGGCTGTATTTAAATTACTCAATAATCCATATTGTCCAGATATTTCATGTAATTCACTACCATCATGGCAATCTTGAAGGTCAGGGCGTCGTCAAAGTTGCGCAGATCCAATCCGGTACTCTTTTGGATTTTCTCAATCCGGTATACAAGCGTGTTTCTGTGTATGAAAAGCTGTCTGGAGGTCTCGGAAACATTCAGATTATTTTCAAAAAATTTGTAAATCGTGCTCAGAGTTTCCTCGTCCAGATCCTCAGGGATATTTTCTCCAAATATCTCCCC
This sequence comes from uncultured Acetatifactor sp., assembly GCA_947626405.1. Lineage (GTDB taxonomy): Bacteria > Bacillota > Clostridia > Lachnospirales > Lachnospiraceae > Acetatifactor. The sequence goes on from CANQSE010000035.1 coordinate 11,324, forward strand.
GATAAATAATTTGCACAGGCTGACGGGAAGCTGATAGATAAGCCGTCCAATCCCAAGGGTACTGTAGGCGGCCACATTCTTTTCAGCATAAAAAATTTTGCCTACATCAAGCGCCATCTTGGCTTCCTTGTACGATTTTGACACATCCTTAAGCTCCTGGACCACAGTGCCGAAGGATACTCTCACACTGAGCATCGCCTCGCTGTTCATCAGCGCCACGATCGTCTCGGCTATTTCTATCATATCCTCATATTCTCCGCCGTCTTCCAGCGATTTTATCAGGATCACACTTGTTTCGTCCACGGCCGTTATATAATCTCCGGACTGGCTGGAATACATTCCCCTTAAAATTTCCGTCACAATCCCGTCTCTATCCAGCTTTGTTTCCACAATAAACACTGCCCTTGGCACCGTCACTTCTATGTGAAGCTTTTTAGCCCTGTTGTAAATATCAACAAGAAGAAGGTTGTCCAGCAGAAGATTCTGGAAAAAATTATTGCGGTCAAAACGCTCCTTATACGCAACCGTAAGATTCTGAAGCTGGCACACCGCAATCCTTCCCACCATATAGGCGTCTTCTCCGTTCCCCCGTGCCACAAGAACGTACAAAACCTCCCCCTCGTCCATAATCTTAAAAAGATAATGAACGCCGATCACCTGACTGTCCGCCGGAGACGATACAAAGCTCTTTATTATGTCTTCGGAAAGCTCGATCATGTCACTGGTGCATGCCACCGAAATTCCGGACAGATCATATACAAACAGATCAACCTTCGTAATTGTCTTTAATTCCTCTATGC
>CANQSE010000036.1 GCA_947626405.1 uncultured Acetatifactor sp.
GGTCGGCGCATGAACATCAAAGGCCACCGCAAGATAATCCGGCTTTTCCTCCTCCAGAATTTTAAAAAGTATATTTAAAAAACCGTACACCGCGTTTGTATGAAGCCCCTGAGAATTACTCAGATCGGGCAGCCCGTAAAACGCTCTGTTCAATATGCTGTGACCGTCTATAAGAACCAGCTTTTTTTCGTCAATCATATCCTTTTACAGTCTCCAGTCTGGCGAAACGCCTGAGCTCACCCCGCCGGCCCGCCGGATTTAAAAGAAAAAGCACGGCGCGCATTACAGCAGGATCCAGAGAATACACCCCGCCAGCAGTCCCGCCGCCAGAATTTCAAGAACAAGCCCGACACGCATAAAGGTGTGATGCACCTTTGTCTGCTTCTTAGCCGTCTCAATCCGCTGCCTGAGTTCTTTCTGCAGATCGAAGGCTCCGCCGTCCTCAAGACGAAGCATACCCTCAGTTACCAGGAACTGGATTGACAGTTCTTCCATACAGTCCTCACAGCTTTCAATATGGCCGATGAAGCGCTCAAGATTTTTATAATCCAGCTTATCCGAAATAAATTCGGGAATCAGCCTCTCAACTTCCTTGCAGTCCATATTCCACCTATACCTCTGCGGTCTGCACGCGGCAATGCCGCGTCTTGTCATTTACCGGTCTGCACGCATAAACCGCAACGATCCGGCCGAACCCTTACGGTAAACCCACCTTCTAAGTATACACATTTACAGCAAAAAATTCAACCGTTTCCGAGCCGCACTTTATTCTCATTTCCGAGCTGCACTTTATTCTCAATGTATCAGCTCAGCTCCTCTGTCGTATTCAGCCCGGCAATGTCGATGTTCTCCTGACAGACCGTGCGGGCACGTCGGCACCTGGCGAGGTACTCTCGAGCCTGGTGTCCGTTACGTGCTAAGCCGAGCGAAAGCGCGTCTGACGGGAGAACATCGGCAGTACCGGGCGTGACTTGCAAGGAAAACGCCAAACTGCTGCTTCTCAATGTATCAGCTCAGCCCTGTTTATGGCCATAACGTATACTCGTACTCAGACTCCGGCAGAAGCGTCACCATCGTTGCGCCCCTCTGCTGAGTCATCTTATCAATTCCGGGATATGCCAGAAAATCAATGGATCTGCCGTAGACCAAATCCACCCCCTGATAGCGAATACCGGCGTCATTTAAATGATCATGCCCGCAGAAAACGGCTTTTGTGCTCCCAAGCTCTTTTATCACATCAAACAGCCCGCTGTTTTTGTCTGAACATGCGCAGCCCTCCCGACGCTCGCCAAAGAGAAGCTCCGCCTCGTTTGAACCGCGCAAAAGAGCCTGGTAAGCTTCCTCAAACTCAGGCAGCGGAATATGAAAATAAAGCATTGAGGACACCGTTTTCCCCTCTCTGGCGTTAAGCTCCTCCACCGTGCTTTTATACCATTCGATCTGGTCGGAGTGAATACAATCGTAGTCATTTATTTTATTTGAAGCATAATCATTGGAGTCAAGCAAAAAAAGCGCCTGATTCAGGCTTCCGTCCGCGTTTCGCACCTCAATGAGATTGTTGTACCGTCCGTAAACGTCAGGCTGTATACGTGAAAAGAGCAGACATCCCCCAAGATCAAACGTGTAGTAATCCAGTATGTTATTCAGCTCGTCGGCAGTATACTGCGCCACAAGCTCCGTCTCGTGGTTGCCGTAGACAAACGCCCACGGAATCCCTATGCGCTGCATAAAGTCGCAGAGATAGACAAGCGGAGTCCTGTTATCCGTGCTCAAAGACTCAAAGGGAAGCGGAAATACAAGATCCCCGGTAATAATTATCAGATCCGGACGCATCTGTCTCACGATTTCATAAATGCAGTGAAACGCCGCGTAATCCTGCCTGTACGTAGAGATTGTCCCGCCGATATGTATGTCCGTAAGCTGCAGGACCTTAAGGGTATCGTTTTGCGTATTGATAATAAACCGTCCGTCGGCTTCGTGCTCAATCGAGAGAATATTTTCCGATTCATTCTCCAGCATGAAGGTCAGATATGGATATAGCGGGAGAGAATAACTGTCCCGCCATACAATCAGTCCGATTAAAACCGCAAGGCAGGAAATAATCTGGACTGTCATCCTTATTCGCATATTGATTTTGCTTCGTTTCTTTTTGGACAAAGGAAGCAGTATCACAAGTCTCAGGACATAGAAAACAACCGCTGCCGGCAGTATAAAAAAATACCGGAGCCAGTCTTTCAGCACAAAAACAGATACGGCGTAAAGCGCCGCCGCGGCTGTAAACCAAATCAGGGCAAAAAGCCATTCCCTGCGCTTTGAGGTATTTTTGTCTTTTTTATCCATGGCAATCAGTCCTGGGCTACTACCTCTCTGTAAAATTCAGTGTAATCCGTGCGCTTATCCTTTGTGAACTGAATTGCGGTCCTGGGGTGCTGGTTGAGCAGACCTGTCATAAGATACTGAAGATCGTAACCCCACACGGTTCCCTCCGCTTTCAGCTTGTTGATATGCTCGTCGATAAACTGAATTGCCGGATATACGTTGTACTTGGGATTTCTCAAAAATCCAAGCAAAAGCTCCATCGCGCAGTTCCCGGCGCCTCTGCCCATGGAGGAATACGTGGCGTCAAGCCAGTCCACGCCGTCGCCAACCGCCTCGATGGTGTTGGCAAACGCAAGCTGCTGATTGTTGTGCGCATGGATTCCAACCTTTTTGTTATATTTTGCGGCCATATTCAGATACAGATCGGCAAGGCGCGCGATCTGCTCCGGATACATGGCTCCATAGCTGTCCACGATATAAAATACATCCACAGGAGCCTGTCCAAGCATGTCGAGAGCCGCTCTCAGATCCCCCTCCTGTGCATTGGATATTGCCATGATATTACAGCTTACCTCGTACCCCTTGTTTGCCGCGTCCTCAATCATATCCACCGCCGCGGGAATCGTGTTAAGGTATGTCGCCACACGGATCAGATCTATTGGGCTGTCGTTCCTGTTAATGATATCGGTTTTGTAATCCGTCCGCCCCACATCGGCCATGACCGCGATTTTCAAATCAGTGTTATTATCCCCGACAATGGCGCGTATGTCCTCGTCATTGCTGAATTTCCACTTTCCGAATTTGTTGACGTCAAACATTTCCTTAGACGCTTTATAGCCAAACTCCATGTAGTCCACGCCGGCCTTTATATTCGTAAGATACAAAGCCCTGACAAATTCGTCCGTAAAATAAAAGTCATTTACAAGTCCGCCGTCTCTCAGAGTGGCGTCCACTACCCTAACGCCCGGTCGATATGCCATCAGATTCGATATCTCCTTCATCATTTCCTCACATTCTGCCGCTTAAACGGCCCGTAAAATAATTTCAGTCCCTTGGGACCATTATTGATTTTAGCAGTTTAAAGTGAGAAAGTCAACAAAAATAATTTGTAAAGCGGGATACACGTGATACACGTAAAAGCGTTTCAGATAAAAGCCGTTTTGAACGATTAAACTGATAATTTCCTGAAAAAATCCGTAAGAATATTCCAATTTAAATGCCGGCAGCGGGACTTGAACCCGCACGTGGTTGCCCACAACAGATTTTGAGTCTGCCTCGTCTGCCATTCCGACACGCCGGCTTTTTGCAGGATTTCCTGCAACAAACTATATTTTATCACATAAACAGGTGCCTGACAAGGGAAATTCCATAAATTATGCAGTATTCCCTGACATTTTTTGTAACAGTTCCATCATTTCAGCCGGAAGCCATCCTTTAAACCGTTCCCCCGTAATTCTATTTTCTGCAGCACTGACACATCGCAGGCAGGAAAATAATCATATCCCGAAAGGTAGTTAGTGGTGTATATCTCGACGCCATCTATATTGTTTACGGTAAGATCATAGGAACCATAGTCCTCCTGCCAGATATAGCACTGGCTCAGATAGCTGGAACATACAAAACCGACACAGCCCCAAAGCTTATATATTCCATATAAAATGATAAAGCAGTAAGCCAGCCTGCATAATATTTTAGTGTCCTTAAGCAATCGTCCGACAAGCAATGTGACAAGCAACAATGTATAAGCATAACCGTATCGAAACATCGGGGCGGTAAACTGCCAGTATAAGTACGAGCAGGTCAGGGTCAAAAAGACCAGCAGCGTATCAAGTTCTTCCCATTTTTTCTTCAAAAACGTCCGTATTCCCATGCCCGCAAACACCACACAGGACAAAACATCACCGAGAATAATCAGCTTTTCCGTAGCGCTCAGCCCCGCAAACCAATGGGGGAACCACTGCTGCGGGCCGGCATAATACTGCTCTGAATCCTGTACATCTTTTGCCCACATCTTGATTAACAGCGCATCCTTCTTGATCTCATCTACATTTGTCATTTTCCAGTCAAACGAAAACAGATCCAGAGCCGGAAAAGGATACAGGAGCCAGCCGGATATGATAACGGTCCTGCTAATCCACGGAACTGCCACGAGAAGCCCCATGGTCAGATAACAAACAATTTCCTTCCACTTTTTTCTGCGCAGCAGCATGAAAGCCGGTTTAATAAGAAGTATCAGGATCAGCCCTGCCGTCAGCTTCAGAGTCAGCGCAAAAACGCCCATGACACAGAGCAGGGAATACGGAGCGATCTCATTCCCTTCCGACGGGTTTTCCAGGCAGTCAAGCCATTTTATTATGATGAAGAAAAGAACGAGCATGGTGGCATAATCCGAAGACGGCGCCACAATTTCGTCCGAGATCAGCGTAAGATAATAAACCGCTGCGCACCGTGCAAAATCAGACAGAAGCATTTTCCTTCTCTGAAAACACTTTCCCAGATTCAAAAGTTCCAGACATAACGTAAACGCCATCAGGCCGTTGACAGCATGCATGGAATGTCCCAGAAGAAACTTCATGCTGTAGAGTGCTGACAGCGCAAACAGAGCACTGTTGTACGCGAAACGGCAATGAAGGTTGCCAAGTCCCTTCACAACGCCGTATTCCTCTATCCATCGAATACTCTGCGCATGATACAAATCCGTATCCGGAACCATGTAGCCTCTGGATGTAAAATAACACCACGCCACAAACAGAACTCCAATCAGTATCTTCCGTCCGGCAGATATCCGAAAAGCCGTTCTGAGGAAATCAAACATCTGCCTGTGCCATAACATAATCGCCGCGGCGCAAAACAGAATCATTATGATATTGGCCTCCACGTTCACACGGTAAAACAAGCTGAATATTTGGGCGTAACAGGCAGCAATCGCAAATCCCGCGAACAAAATTGTGTCCAGGCGCTTAAAACAATAATTCAAAAATTTGGCGGAAAATCTGGAGAACGCAAATCCCATGCAGAACAATGTAATCAGCATATAGCCCCAGTTTAAAAGAATCGAAAGCATTACTGCCCTCCTATTTATTCAGCACTTGCTCATATCAACCGTCAGATCCTTTGAACCCCTGTATGTCACTTCTGCAACGCTTCCCACGATCAGGGGCATCATAGGTGGAAGGTGTCCAAGATCAGCGTCAAGCACCACCGGCACGTTTTTGCTGCCGGCAACCTCCATCACGGCATCAATGTGGTTAAGGTTCATCATTACATCACCGTTTGCGGGGCGGCCGATCAGGAATCCCTTTACGTTTTTAAACCATCCGGCCTGATCAAGCTGCCACATTGCGCGACGTATGCTGAACACATTCAGATCACATGCCTCAAGGAACCATATTATTCCGTCGTCTGCGTAACGGCCGGCAAATTCCGCCACTCTGTCATATGGGGTTCCAACCAGATTTGCCAGCACATCCAGACAGCCTCCCAGCAGCCGTCCCTTAAATACGGCTTCCTGCACGGCCTCCCTGCCCAGAAAGCATTTCATGTCCAGTTCTTCAGTCAGGTTGTAAGGCGCCAGCGGATGCTGCTCATCGCACAGCGATTCCTTCTCCCACATTCCGTAGCTCTTTACGCTCGTTCTTTTTCCCGTCAGAATTTCAACAGCATCCCGAATTGAGGGATGAAGCTTCTCCATATTTGCCGCACATGGGCCGTAGATTGAAGCCGTGTCCGCATGAGTCGCAAGCAGCAGGGTCAGATTTGTATTGTCAGAATAGCCAATGAACCACTTGGGGGCGGCATAAGCAAGCTTATTAAAGTCAATAAAAGGAAGGATCTCACACATCAGCTCACCGCCTCCGCATGAAATCAGGCAGTCCGTGTCAGGAGACAGGTACATTTCCATAAATTCCTCAGCGCAAAGCTCAGGCTTATTGCTGATGCCTACACCCTTATCGGCAAATGCGTTTACGCCTGTAAGCGTTTTGTAGCCCATGCTCTCCCATTTTTTCAGCCCATGCAGAAATCGCGTTTTGTAGGGCTCCGTGGCGCAGCCGAAGGAAGGCGCCGCAAATCCGACTGTTCCCCCGTCCTGAAGACTTTCAGGGTATCTCATCAGATATCTCCTCTCTCCTTAAGCTTCTGATATATGTCAAAGCAGTCGAAGGTGGCAAAATAATCCTTCGGCGTCTCGGCCCTCCGTATGAGCTGCACGGAGCCGTCCTGACGAAGCAGAAGCTCCGCTGATTTTAATTTGCCGTTATAATTATACCCCATGGAATACCCATGCGCTCCCGTGTCATGTATCACAATGTAATCGCCTGTCTCAATCTCAGGGAGCATGCGGTCCACCGCAAATTTATCGTTATTCTCGCAAAGAGAGCCCGTGACGTCGTATTTGTGATCGCACGGCGCGTTTTCCTTTCCAAGCACGGTAATGTGATGATACGCTCCGTACATGGCCGGTCTCATCAGGTTTACCGCGCAGGCGTCAACGCCCACGTATTCCTTGTAAATATGCTTCCTGTGAATGACCTTTGTCACCAACGCGCCGTAAGGTCCCATCATAAATCTGCCAAGCTCAGTATATATCGCCACATCTCCCATTCCCGCCGGTACAAGTATCTGCTCATAAACCTTCCGCACCTCCTCACCTATGACACGAATGTCATTCGGCGTCTGATCCGGCCGGTAAGGTATTCCGATCCCGCCTGAGAGATTTATGAAGGCAATATGGGCGCCAGTGTCCTCTTTCAGTCTCACCGCCAGCTCAAAAAGCTGTCTTGCAAGCACGGGATAATACTCGTTTGTAACGGTGTTGCTTGCAAGGAACGCATGTATACCGAAGCGCTCCACTCCCTTTTGCTTTAAAATACGAAAGCCCTCAAACATCTGCTCCGTTGTAAAACCGTACTTTGCATCCCCCGGGTTATCCATAATGTCCGTTCCGAGCGAGAAGTAACCGCCGGGATTGAAGCGGCAGCTTAAGGTTTTCGGCAGATATCCCAGAGTCTCCTCCAGAAACGAAATATGCGTTATGTCGTCCAGATTGATTGTTGCTCCGAGCTTTGCGGCCAGTTCAAATTCCTCCGCGGGCGTGTTGTTTGAGGAAAACATTATGTCTTCTCCACGGACCCCCATGGCGTCGCTCAGCATAAGCTCAGTACGTGACGAACAGTCGCAGCCGCAGCCGTAATCTCTCAGAATGTCGATCAAAAAGGGATTGGGCGTCGCCTTCACGGCAAAAAATTCCTTATATCCCCTGTTCCAGGCAAAAGCCTCCTTTAATGCCTGTGCGTTTTCGCGTATTCCTTTTTCATTGTAGATGTGAAACGGCGTCGGATATGTCTTTGCAATCTCCTCCACCTGCTCTTTTGTAACGAACGGTACCTTATTCATTTCCTCTTTACTCCTGTTCTTTCAATGATTGCTTCAGACGCCTTTTAAGTTCTCTATCTGCCAGTCTACAGGCGTCTCACCGTGCTCTATAAGAAAATTGTTTGCTTTGCTGAATGGCCTGCTTCCGAAAAATCCGCTGTATGCCGACAGCGGGCTGGGGTGCGGCGACTCCAGGATAAGGTGTCCGGGATTGTCGAGCATCTTCTTTTTCATCTGGGCGGGCCTTCCCCACAGTATGAAAACAATGGGACGATCATGCCTGTTTAAAGCCCGTATTGCGGCGTCTGTAAATTCTTCCCAGCCTTTCCCCCTGTGCGAGTTTGCCTGGTGCGCCCTGACTGTCAGAACAGTATTTAATAGCAGCACTCCCTGCCTTGCCCACTTCTCGAGATAGCCGTTGTCGGGAATATAACATCCCAAATCGTCGTGAAGCTCTTTATAGATATTTACAAGCGAGGGCGGCACGTCCACATCAGGTTTTACCGAGAAGCACAGGCCGTGGGCCTGACCTGTATTGTGATAGGGGTCCTGTCCCAGTATGACGACCTTCGTTTTCCCAAGCGGCGTAAGATGGAAAGCGTTGAAGATGTCGTCCGCCGGAGGAAAAACCTGCGTGGTATTGTATTCGGTTCTTACAAATTCGTAAAGCGTCTTATAATATGGCTTGCAGAACTCGGGTTTAAGTTCCGTAAGCCAGTCATTGTCTATCATAGCCATATTTAATACCTCTTGCGTGCTTTAATTCGCATACCGATCAGAATCATTCGCATACCGATCAGAATCCGTAAATTTACTTTCAGGCTTTTATCCTCACAGCCTTACGCTTATGCCCCGCCGGGCAAGATACTCCTTTACCTGTCTTATCTCAAGCTCCTTATAGTGAAAAAGTGACGCCGCCAGAACCGCTTCGGCTTTTGCCTCCGCAAGCGCCTCATAGAAATGCTCCGGCCTTCCCGCTCCGCCCGAGGCAATCACAGGGATCTTAACCGCTTCGGCAACGGCCCTGGTAAGCTCCAGATCATACCCTTCCTTTGTTCCGTCGGCATCCATGCTGGTTAAAAGAATTTCTCCCGCTCCAAGGCTTTCCGCCCTCACGGCCCACTCCACAGCGTCCGTTCCCGTGTCAACGCGCCCGCCGTTTTTGTAGATTGTCCAGCCGCTTCCGTCCTGCCTTTTCTTTGCGTCTATAGCCACTACAACGCACTGGCTGCCGAATTTTTCAGCCGCTTCCGATATAAGCCCGGGCGTTACAATTGCCGCTGAATTGACAGCAACCTTATCCGCTCCCTCGCGAAGTATTGCCCTGAAATCCTCAACGACCCGAATCCCGCCGCCTACTGTGAACGGAATGAACAGGCGGGCGGCGACATCACGCACCCACTCAAGCCTCGTGGCTCTGTTGTCGGCGGAAGCCGTGATATCAAGAAAAACCACCTCGTCTGCCCCCGCCTTGTCATAGGCTGAAGCCACATCAACCGGATCTCCCGCGTCCCTTAAATTTACAAAATTAACACCCTTTACCACCCTTCCGTCCTTGATGTCAAGGCAAGGGATAACACGTTTTGTGTGCATTTACGCCTCCCCGGCAGCTTCCATAAAATTTTTAAGTATCTTAAGACCCACTTCGGAGCTTTTCTCAGGATGGAACTGACAGGCGAAAACATTCCCGCACTCCACAGACGCATGAATGACTGCGCCGTATTCCGTGGATGCTTTCACAATGGATTCGTCTTCGGCTTTCAGATAATAAGAGTGTACAAAGTACACGTATGCCCCGTCATTCACTCCCTTAAACAGTCTTCCTCCGTTTTTAAGATGAAGATCATTCCATCCTATATGAGGAATCTTAAGGCCCGATTCCACAGGCAGCTTTAACACCTTCCCCTTAAGGATTCCCAGCCCTTCAACACCCGGGCTCTCCTCGCTGCTTTCAAACAACAGCTGCATTCCAAGGCATATCCCAAGAAAAGGCTTATCAATCCTTACACATTCCCGTATCACAGGAATCAATCCGTAAGCCTCAAGCTTACCCATAGCGTCTCCAAAGGCTCCCACTCCCGGAAGAACCACGCCTCCGCTTTTTAAAATGATTTCAGGATCCTTAGTGACTACAGTCTCCTGTCCGAGAAAAGCGAACGCTTTTTCAACGCTCTTTATATTTCCCGCGTCATAATCAATAATTGCTATCATTCTCTTTACCGTTTCTCACTCGTCGTTGTCCGTGTCAACAAAATTTCCGTCCCCGAGATCCTCCTCCTCAGGAAGCTGATCCGGCATCGTCTCAGGCCCTGCGTCCGCGGTTTCATCCTCCGCTGCGGATGGCTCGTCCCAGGAGCCGAACGATTTTCCCTGTACAATGGCGTACACCATCTCCGTATAATCATAATCGCTCTGAACGGCGGCTATCTCTTTTGCCTGTTCTTCCGTAAGACCGTATTTTTCAGCCAGAATATTAAGTATCGCAACGTATCCCGCCTGTACCTCGTCCCCCGCGTTCCACTTAAGCGCATATTCATACAGGTTCGGATAACTGTTCACAGTCTGAATCAGGCTGTCAAGAGCCCTGAGCTCATCTCCGGATTCGACAAACATCTCGTATTCCCTGAGCCAGAGACGTATATAGAGAATACTCTCCGAGGTGCCGAACATAATCTGCTCCGTCTCGTTCAAATCCTTGCCAAAAAGATTTTCGTAACAGGTCTGATAATCGCCCTCATAGTATGCGTTTCTTGCCGCCTTTTTGTCAGTGTAATCCATTGATACATTGGCAAACACGATAATCGCCGCTCCAAGTGATATGCACACAAGCGCAATCGGCAGTATTTTCTTAAAGGTAAGCTTCTTTTCGGGTATAAGGGGTTCGGGCTCAGGCTCCTTCTTAGGCTTTTCAGGCTTGGGTTTTTTGGGCTTTTTCTCTTTCGCTGCCTTCTCCTTTCCCTTCCTGCCGTTTTCCTCGTCCTCGCTGCCTTCCTCGGCCTTGGCGGCTTTTTTCTTCTTTTTCTTTTTCTTTGTCTTCTCGTTGTCCAGATCGTTTATGATATCCCTGTTCTCATCAGATAGCTGCAGGTTTTCGTTTTCTTCCTCGCTGTCCTCCTCGGTGAGCATCTCAAAAAATCTGGAAAAAAATCCCTTCTTTTTCTTTTCCTCTCCTGTAATTGCCGAAAGATCCACATCTGAAGCGATCCCATCCATTTCCACGAAATCAGGAAATGCCGAAGAATCATCCGAGTCTGTCCCTGCGTCCGCGCCAATGGAACTATCGTCCACGTCCCCAAACAAACCGGACATGTCGAAGCCCATGTCATTGTCTTCCTCCGGCTGTACCGAAGCATTTCCAGGATCATTTTCCTGTTCGTCGTCAAAAGCCTGCATAACCTGATCCGTATCCTCCCAGTTAGCGTCCTTTGCCGCCTCTCCGTCCCCGTTTTGACTTTCGTCCTCCTGACCGGCGCGTTCGGCCTCGGAAACTATAGAATCCAGAAGATCCGCGTCAAAGAAATCATCCGTATCGGAATTTCCCTCCGCAGGCGTATCCTCATTCACAGTAACTGACATAAGATCTCCAAGCTCCTGCTCAGTAAGCTCCGGATGTACATCCGCGCCTGATGCTGCCGCTGCGCCGGGTACAACGGTTTCCTCAGAAGATTGTTTTTCTTTCTTCCGCGCTGCCTTTGCTGCCGCCTTTGCCTCCTTTGCAGCCGCCCTGGCTGCGGCTTTTTCACGCCGCTTCCGCTCCCTGCGTTCTTTCCTGCTCTCCGATGGCTCAGCATCCTGACCTGCTGACAGTTCTGCGCTGTCCGCAGGGTTTAAAGCGGCCCCCGTATCATCGCTCACAGCTTCATTGTTGTCCACCTTTTCCAGCATATCCTGTATATCAAGAAGATCGCTGTCCTGCGTTCCATCCAGCATTTTAAGCACGTCTTCATCTTCGTAATAGTCTCCCGACTCTCCCCCGCGCTCGTTACCTTCCTGTTGTGAAGCGGTCTCCTCGGCGCCAAGTGAGAGCAGTCTGTCGATTTCATCCTCAGACATGGAGCTAACGGCATTAATATCCGGTGCGCTCTCAAAATCATCCGGAGACGTTTCCTCTTTGAGCATGGATTCAAGATCCGACATGGCATCTTCAAAGAAAGAATCGTCCGTATCATCTCCGTTATAAACATGCGGCGCTTCTCCATCCCCGCCCTGCAGCGCCTTGTCGGACAGGGACTCATCGGAGATTAAACTTTCCGACGGCGCATCAGTAATTATACTTTCCGACGGCGCATCGTCAGGCAGTACACCATCAAGCATGGAATCTCCAAATAATGACTCTAAATTATCGTCGGAGGACGGCTCCGCGGGCGCTGAATCTCCAAACAATGACTCCAAACTATCATCGG
>CANQSE010000037.1 GCA_947626405.1 uncultured Acetatifactor sp.
GTCCAGATTTATCACCAGGGGATCCGCAAGCTGTGTCTTGTTATCGACATTTTTAAGCTCTCCCTGATAATACTGTCTAAACTCCCTGCTCATTCCAACATTCACCTGAAAGCCGATCTCTCTGCCGTCTGATGTGCGCACCGTTCCCTGAGTCGAAAAGTAAGTCTGCTCCGACTCAGAAAAGGAGCTTTCCTGATAGAAATCCATCTGCGCAGAATCTGCGGACCGCAGTTCAATATCTGCCGACGACGCGGAAGCATCGACGTTCCACGGTGACCACGTGTTTTTCCTGTATCCGAAAAACAGATCAAGAAGATAACTTATTGTCTGATCACGGATAGTGTTGAACGTGCGTCCCGGCGGTTCCTGTAAATTCAGCCTGATGCCGAACCGCTGGAGCCGGTTCTGAAACTCCTCCAGTCTCTCCCACTGTGACGAGGTCAGCCCGGTTTCCGGATCATATTCTCCGCGTCCGCTGCCGATCTGCGTGCTTAAGGCGCTATTTGAGTTTGTCAGCCCTTTCTGAAAATTCGTGATGGAAAAACGCGCAAAGGTCGCATTAGAAGCCCTGTAGCTTCTGGAGGATTCCATTCCTACTGCACTGGAATCAATTCTCAATTTTTTATTCTCTCCTTAATGTCCACCCATTCCGCCATGTCCTGACAGCTTTGTCTTCCCTGCCGCCGCTGCCGCACACTCCGGAACTTTTCGGTTTCCGTCCCTGTCCCCCCGCGTAAGCGTAAAAAAAGATGGTATCTTTTCGGGAAGTTCCGTTTCCCTCAAAAATACCATCCGTGGTGTCCATATGTTTACTCGGTTGCGGCTGGCCGAACCGCTTTCCTGTAATAACTATATCGGATAAAATCGTCAATACTTTAGAGCTTAGCCTGTTCACCTCTTATTTGCAGGGTCATTTCCGCGCATCCTTGTGAGAATCATATTGGCTATCGTATCCTTTGGCACCATAAAATTTGCCCCGTAGGGGTTGAGAATTATTCCTGACGCCGGATTTGGATTTCCCTGCGCGTCCTTGCGCAGCATCAGTCCCACATAATCGTCAAACTTTAACGCAAAGGTGGGAAAAGACTGATTTTTTTCCACATACGCCTTATATTCCTTTTCGTCGGTAAAACCCATATAAAATTTCTTTCCGTCCGGAGCGATCAGAAAGGGAAACTGCACTCTGCACCCATCGATAAGCCTGAGATTTCCCTCCCCGTCTTCCTCGGGAGCAGGGTCAATGATAGCCGGAGCCATAAGCTCCGCCCTTGCCAGCTCCGTGAAAAACATAGCGCGGTACTTAGGCGAATCCTCCGCCTTTAAAAGCTCTATACTCCCTATCAGCATCGGATTCGATACCCTTTTATTAAATTCCATAGTTTCTCCCTCTAAGCTAGCCGACTCTGTTATAGTTGATAAGACATCCCTTTAAAATGATCTGTCTTTCCTCGTCCGTCAGTTCGCCAAGCGTAAGCTCAAACGCTTCCAGTCCCTTCTCCCCCACAACATATGCCGTAATATTATCCGTTTTTTCCGCGACAGCCTTCCTGATTCCGGGCAGGAACAGATAATCCAGGTTACTAAAAGGCAGCTCCCCTTCTTTTATGATAAACGGCAGCATGCCCCAGTTAATAAGGTTGGAGCGATAGCGTTTGGTTGCGTATTCATTTGCTATATTCGCCCATCCCCCCAGGACCTTCTGGCAGGATGCCGCCTGTTCTCTGGCGGAGCCGTCGCCGGGCTTTACGGCAAAGATTGTGGAGCCGAATCCCGTATTTGTGTGATTGACGTCAGGATACTGCGTCTTTATTACTCCCATGACGTCCTTGAGGACAGGAAGCACATGGCACGGATGGCCTCCTTTCATGCGCTCCGTCTCCGCCTTTTGAATCTCCTTCGCCCTTGCCACATAGGCAGGATCCTTGCGGCTTAAGGTAAATTCAGCCAGGCCGAGAGGATTTGAGCGGTACGAGGAGGTCTCGCCGGAAGGGATCAGCTCGTCGGTGGTGGTCACAGGGTCATGAATCTCGCTGACTACCTGAAGCACGAGGTTTTCCGGCAGTTCACCCATGGAGGGCCAGTCCTTTATGTTGGGACCGAACTGGATCTCCACATCCGGATCCGCCTTTCCATGTGAATCAAATACACGGTTCTCGTATATTTTTTTGTCAAAGTAATACTTATACTTTCCAAATTCGCCGTCAAAATCCGTTGCCGGCGTAAGCACACCCTTGTTTGCTGCCGTTGCGGCTATCGAGCGCGCGTCCATGAGCGCAACCGAAGAAATCTGACCGTTCTGGAGCTTGCTTCCCTCACGGTTGGGGAAATTCCTCGTAGAATGACGTATACTGAAAGCATTGTTTGCCGGCGTATCGCCCGCACCGAAGCACAGACCGCAGAACGCTGTCTTAAGCACCGCTCCCGTCTCCAGAATTGTTGCGGCGCAGCCGTTTCGGATCAGTTCCATATACACAGGCATGGATGCGGGATATACGCTCAGAGTGAACCCGTCCGAGCCTATGTACCTGCCCTTAAGGATATCGGCGGCGGCACAGATGTTTTCAAATCCTCCTCCGGCACAGCCCGCTATAATTCCCTGATCCACCATTAATTTCCCGTTTTTCACCTTATCCTTAAGGCTAAATTCCACCGCGCCGTCAAGGCTCACCTGTGCCCTCTTTTCCGTCTCGTCAAGAATGTCCATAAGGTTTTGATTCAGCTCGTCAATTGTATATGTGTTGCTGGGATGGAAGGGCATGGCAATCATGGGGCGGATCATGGACAAATCAACCGTTATCATGCCGTCGTAATAAGCGATCTCACCGGGATTTAACTCCCTGTATTCCTCTTTTCTCCCGTGTATCTCGTAAAACTGCTCAATCTGTTCGTCCGTGCGCCAGATAGAGGAAAGGCAGGTGGTCTCAGTTGTCATAACGTCAACGCCGATCCTGAAATCAGCGCTTAAATTTGACACGCCCGGACCCACAAACTCCATCACCTTGTTTTTTACATAGCCGTTTTTAAAAACGGCTCCTATAATGGCAAGCGCCACATCCTGAGGACCGACGCCCTTTATCGGAGAGCCCGTAAGATATACTCCCACCACCTGTGGCATATTGATGTCGTAAGTCTGATTAAGAAGCTGTTTTACAAGCTCCGGACCGCCCTCTCCCATCGCCATTGTGCCAAGAGCCCCGTATCGCGTGTGAGAATCCGATCCCAGGATCATCCTGCCGCCTCCGGCCAGCATTTCCCTTGCATATTGGTGAATTACGGCCTGGTGAGGCGGTACATAGACTCCGCCGTACTTCTTTGCACAGCTTAGTCCGAACATGTGATCATCCTCGTTGATTGTCCCGCCTACCGCGCAAAGGGAATTGTGGCAGTTGGTAAGAACATACGGCATTGGAAACTTTTTAAGCCCCGACGCCCTCGCTGTCTGAATGATGCCGACAAAGGTGATATCATGGCTTGTGAGCTTATCAAACCTGATCTTAAGCTTTTCCATACTGTCGGAAGTGTTGTGGGACTCAAGGATTCCATAGGAGATCGTCTGCTTTGAAGCCTCCCCGCGATCCGGCGTCTTCCCTGTTTTTGCCTTTATGGCGGCCTCCGCCTCCGGTCCTTCTTCCACGATTTCAGTACCGTTTATAAGATAGGCTCCGCCCCTTAGTAAAGTTACCATATCATATCCTCCCCGTATCCCGGCAGCGCAGCGTATCAGCAATCTTATCCATCAAAAAGAGCTTAAACTCCGATTCAGGCTGAATGCGCACCTCAGGTCCCTGTGACGTAAACTCCATCTCGCATGGTTCCTGCGGGGTATATGGCTTCCACTCCGGCATGGGAGTGCCGTCGGCATCCTCGCCGTTGGGGTTTCCGGTCTTGATAAAGTTAGCCCAGTAATTGCACATCTGTCTTGCAAGATCATAATGCCTGCCTACAAACGGTCTCCAGCACTTGGCCAGCGTCTCAAAGAAGAACCACAGGTCCACGGAGTGGAACGTGCCAGGGTTATCCCATCCCGGAATATCCGGTGCAAACCGGTAATAATAGTAATTCTTCGTACTTCCCGCTTTCTTTCTTGCGGCAAACAGGCTCTTTGCGGTACATTCGATACCGCTCACGGAAGCGTACTGACCCTTAGCTTTTTCCCTGACAGCCTCCGGAAATTTCAGAAATTCCTCTGCGCTGTCGCCAAAAATTTCCTCTGCTTTTTTCTTCAGATCCTCGATAGAATCTGCAGGTATAATGCTGGGGAACTCATCCGATGTATTTCCCGCCATCACGTCAACGTCGGCATGCTTTCCCTCAAGGAACAGCGTCATGGGATCGTCCGTGCAGAATTTATGATCCAGAACCGTAAACATTCTCGGATGATCCTTTACAAACTCACCGTATTTATGCAGTATGTGGAAAGCGTCAAGCTCTCTCGCTTCCTCCAGGGATGAGACTCCCAGAAAATCAAAAAACTCCTCGCCCCATTTTTCCGCTTCCTCAATAGGCATGGGATGACCTATCCCGCCCTTCATATACGGACTGCGGATCATTGCGCTCATCACTACAGCCTTTTTGATAAGGCCGAAATTCTCAGGACATGTCATCTGGCTGAGCACGCTGCCGCCGCCTGCCGACTGTCCGGCAATTGTTATGTTCTCGGGATCTCCGCCAAATGCGGCTATGTTTCTCACAACCCATTTAAGTCCCGCCTGCTGGTCAAGGCTTCCGAAATTGGAGGGTGCGTCCGGCTGTTCCCTTGTGATCTGAGGGTGCGCCAGAAATCCGAAAATATTTATCCTGTAATTAACCGTGACCACAACCACTCCCCGACGCGCAAGACGTTCTCCGTCAAACTCCATCTCCGCGGGATAGCCCCACTGAAGACCTCCGCCGTAGTACCAAACCAGCACAGGCTGCTTTTCGTCCGCACTTTTTGCACCGGTCCAGATATTAAGGTACAGACAGTCCTCACCCATCTCAATCTGCGGATCCACGTGCCATTCTCTGCAATAGATATCATCGCCTACCCCCGGGGTATCCTGAACCGAAATAGGTGCAAAGCGGTACGCCTCCCTCACGCCCTCCCAGTTTTCACAGGGCTGCGGAGCACGCCATCTGTTTCTGCCGACAGGCGGGGCTGCAAAGGGGATGCCTTTAAACGCGGTAATCCTGGGATCCGCCGCCTCTATTCCCTTTACAAGTCCATTTTCGGTTTTCGCAGTTCTGATCATAGTCCTTCCTCTCTTTCATGATTTTTTATTTCATTATACCACCAGCGCAGCAAAAGAAAAAATATTTTTTACAAAAACAGGGACATCCCAAGGATGTCCCTGAAAATTTACGCTCAATACAGTTTACTGAGCAGCTTTCTTTGCATCTACTTCGATCTGATGCTTTGCAGTATCAAACTTCACAAGATCCTGGAAGCCTAAACCGTCAAGTGTGGTTGTCATCTCATCCCACAGAGCATCAAACTCCGCGTCGTCCTTCGCAAAGATCATTTTCCAGGAGTAATCGCATACGCTTTCATTTACCTGGTTGCGGATAACGGCGGTATCAGGGTCGTCACTGGGAAGTGATACGCTTACGTTAGGGCTTACAAGCAGAACGTTGTTCTTCTCCATGTAATCCACAGGTTCTTCCGCTCCGAAGCGCTCCTGCCACTCTTTCTTCATTTCCGTCATTGTGGCTTCCTTATATGAGCTCCAGTAGGTTGAGGCATAAGTCTCACCTGTGAGAGGGTTGGTGCTGGTTGCATCTACGATCCACTGGTTGATTGCATTGTTTCCGTCGTTGTAGCCTGCTCCGCCGTACTCCTCGGGAACCGGAAGGTTATCCATCAGAGCGTTGTCGTTGATCGGGGTATATTTTCCGTCCTCACCAACGGTGTAGTTAAAGTCTTTAATTCCGGCATGCTGGAACACGAGACCTTCAGGGCTTGCGTACCAGTCTAAGAATTCCATGATCCTCTTATACTTCTCATCATCCACCTTGGAGCCTACGCCGAATACACGTCCGCTTCCATAGTAGGTGTCGGAATCGGTATAATAAGTCTGATCCTGTACAGGAATAAAGATAAACGCCGTGCCATTCTTTTGTCTGTCAAGACTGTTCCAGAAGCCTACTTCCCAGCTGTACCACAAAAGATCAACCTGTCCTGCAGAAATCTTTGCGCACACATTATCCCATGTCTGAGTACCGGAGTCGGGGTCAACAATACCTCTCCTCTGCGCATCGTTTAAGAACTTAAGTATCTTATAGTATGTGGCGTTCTTGTCGGTCAGAGGAGTGAATGTATTGTCGGGCTTCAGGATAACGGAACCCTTAATCTTCTCTCCGTACCATGTCGTAAGCTGCACTACGTTAGCTATACCGATCATTCCGTCGCCGCCGTCCCAGTCGGGCCAAAGTGAAAGCGGATATGCAGGATCGCCTGCCTCGTTGGTAGGATGAACTTCCTTAATCTTCTCCAGTACATCAAGCAGATCGTCAAGATCCTTAATGTCGGGCTCACCAATCTGCTTATAAAGATCCCAACGGAGCATGGGGCTTGAATAAATCACATCCTGAGAGTATGTCGTGGGAGATGTGTTTGTCATCTGACAGGGAATACCATAGGTTCCGCCGTTTGCCCCGCTTAACCCATTGTTAAAGGTATCAATCTGATCCTTATAGTCCATCAGGTTTTCGTAGTTGCCAATCTCGCCGCTTATATCCTTTATGAGACCCGCGGCAAGACAGTCTGCAAAGTCCGTGCTGTCCAGGATCACAATATCGCCCAGATTACCGTCCGCCGAACGCGTCTGGTAAATTGCGTCTCCGGCCACCTGAGGTGCGATAATATTGAGCTGCAGGTTGAACCTGTCCTTCACTACCTTATCGAACCATCCGGTCTGATTGCCCTGGTAATTGGCAGCCACATCGTAGATATCAATCGTCATCAGTTCCTTGTCAGCGCCGGATGTCGATGATCCTCCGTCGCCGGTGCCACCCGTGGTGGTTCCATCCGTAGTTCCACCCGTTGTGCCACCCGTGGTACCTTCTGTGGAACCGTCTCCGCCGCAGCCCGTAAGAGCCGATACAAGCAGAGCGCCGGCCAGCAGTAAGGAGCCCAGTTTCTTACTTTTCATAACTTTTCCCTCCATTTTTTATTTATCATATAACCCCTATGGTTATCTGATTTCTCATCCCTTTACCGCACCGATCATGATACCCTTTGTGAAAAACCTCTGGAAAATCGGGTATACAAGAATAATGGGCGTCACTACAACCACCGTCACCGTCATGCGGATAGAGGTTGCCGTCTGTGCATGCGCAAGGCTCGCCGCCAGATTTACTCCCGAACTGCTGCTGTTTACAAGAGCCTTCAGGGAGCTGGCCTGATTAAGGTACTGGTACAGCGTGTACTGCAGGGTGTAAAGCTTTGTATCTGTGACAAGCAGAAGCGTATCCTGGAACGAGTTCCACTGAGCCACTGCCGCAAAAATTGCCACCGTGGCAAGTATCGGCTTTATAACCGGCAGTATAATTGAAAAGAACACTCTCAACGTTCCCGCGCCGTCAATCTCGGCGGCATCCTGCAGCTCCTTTGGCACGGACTCAACAAAGGTCTTACAGAGGATCACATAAAAGGGCTGAACCGCCACCGGGAAAATGTACCCCCAGAAATTGTTTGTCAGGCCAAGGTTTCTCATCGTAATGTACCAGGGAATGATACCCGCGTTAAAATACATCGTTGCGGCAACCATCCTGTACCAGAACTTACGCTTCCAGAGCGTCTCCCTGGTGAACATATAACCCAGGAAGCCCGCGATTATTACCGTCAGCACCGTTCCCACCACAGTTCTCTCAACAGACACCTGAAGCGCCCTGAAAAGATCGGGAATTTTGAGCACCTGTGCGTAATTGTTAAAATGTATTCCGTGGGGGATAAACAAAATTTTCCCCCGCTCACTCAAGTTGTTGGCGCTGATGGAATTGATAAATATGTAATAAAACGGGTACGCGCACACAAAAGCGAAAAAGGTGTAAACAATATACGTAATAATGCTTATCAGACGATCCGAAGGACTTGGCTTATATTTTACTTTATTTCCTTTTTTGCTCATTCCGCCCTCCTGATTAGATAAATCCTTCTCCTCTGACCATCTTTGAAAAACGGTTGGTCAGGCACAACAGAATCACACTCACAACACTCTTTAAAATACTTATGGCAGTAGAAAGCGAATACCCGCCGCTGCCCATTGCCAGATTGTAGACATACAGATCCAGCACCTGAATGGCATCCTTGTTAAATGCGTTCTGGAACACAAAATACTGCTCCATTCCGTTGGAGAGGAAATTGGCGAGACTCAGCATCACAAGCACAAAATATGTAGGCATAATACTCGGGATCGTGATATGCCTGATAATCTGCATCCTGGAAGCTCCGTCCACCCTGGCCGCCTCGTTCAGCTCCTCGTCAATTCCCGTGATGGCGGCTATGTACATGATGGCGGACCATCCCGCGTTCTTCCATGTCAGCCAGAGCCACATTTTAAACCAGATATGGCTGGAAGACTGAAGGAAAAGCTGCGGTTCGTCTACAATTCCCAGGCTCATAAGCAGAGAGTTTACAACTCCGGTGCTGTTCAGCACGTTATATGCGATTGAATACACAAGCACCCAGCTTATAAAGTTCGGCAGAGTCGTGACAGTCTGTACTATTTTCTTAAAGGGAGTGCATTTGATTTCATTTAAAAACACAGCGAATATCATGGGGAACCATGAAAACAGCAGACTCAAACCGCTCATGGCAAAAGTATTGCGCAATACCGTGAGAAGCTGCTTGACCTTGACATCCGTGTCCACCATGGACTTAAACCATTTTAATCCCACAAAGAGATCCTTCGAGATTGGTTTTGGCGGCTTATAATCGAAAAAGGCGTAGAACCAGCCGTACAGCGGATAATAGGAAAAGATCAGAACCAATAACAGAAACGGCGTAATGTACAGAAACTCCCGAAAGGAGCGTGCCTTACGCTTATTGCTGAAAAATTTCTTCATTCGCCCTCCTCACCCCCGTCCGGCGCCGTCTCAACAGCTTTATGCGTCTTTCGCACAGCCTGATTCAGCGCTTCACAGGTCTTTTTTTATTCTACCCCCCCCGAAAGGTATTTGTCAATAGATATATCAAATTTCCGTGTCCGCCACCGGAATTTAACGCGAAAAAAAGCCCCATCCGCGCCGGACAGGGCTTTTCACGCTTTTATTTATTCGGTTTTTTATTTCAGCACAACCTGATCCAGATG
The DNA here is from genome assembly GCA_947626405.1 of uncultured Acetatifactor sp. GTDB lineage: Bacteria > Bacillota > Clostridia > Lachnospirales > Lachnospiraceae > Acetatifactor. Next base: position 9,291 of record CANQSE010000037.1, read on the forward strand.
CCAGATCTCATCAACGTACTGACGGATTGTTCTGTCGGAAGTAAACTTGCCCGAGCCCGCCACGTTCAATATGGCGCTCTTTGCCCAGCCTGCCGTATCCCTGTATGCGCGCTCGACTTTTTCCTGAGCCTGCGCGTAGGAGCGGAAATCCTTAAGTATGAAGTAGGTATCGGCCCTGGAAGTGGAAAGCGTATTTAACAGAGAGTTATACAGCGGCCTGAAAAGCTCCCTGTCGTTCGAATACGTTCCGTCCACAAGCTGATCCAGTACAACGTGTATGTCCTGATCCCCGTAGTATATGTCCATGGGGTTATATCCGCCGTGCTGCTCATAGTTTATAACCTCGTCGGAGCTCAATCCGAAAATAAAGGCATTTTCGGTTCCCACTTCCTCCACGATCTCAACATTGGCTCCGTCCATAGTGCCAAGGGTCAGAGCGCCGTTTAACATAAATTTCATGTTACCCGTTCCGGAAGCCTCCTTGCTGGCCGTGGAGATCTGCTCGGACACGTCCGCAGCGGCAAAGATTATCTCGGCGTTTGAAACGTTGTAATTCTCGATGAAAACCACCTTGATTTTCCCGCCTATGGAAGCGTCGTTGTTGATAACGTCCGCAACTGAGTTTATAAGCTTAATCGTCAGCTTAGCGTTTCTATATCCTGCCGCGGCTTTGGCGCCAAAGATGAACGTCCTCGGGAAAAACTCCATGCCGGGATCGGCTTTGAGCTTATTGTACAGATACATCACATGCAATATGTTCAAAAGCTGTCTCTTGTACTCATGAAGCCGCTTTACCTGGACGTCGAAAATGGAATCGGGATCGACTTCGATGCCGTTGTGTTCCATAATGTACTTAGCCAGTCTCAGCTTGTTTTTGCGCTTGATATCCATAAATTCCTTCTGTGCGCGGCTGTTTCCGGCAAGCTCTTTAAGCCCTGCGATTTTGGAGAGATCCGTGATCCACCCGTCTCCGACCTTTGAACTCACCCATTCCGCCAGCAGCGGGTTGCCGTGCAGCAGGAACCTTCTCTGAGTGATGCCGTTGGTCTTGTTGTTGAACCGCTCGGGATACATTTCATAGAAATCCTTGAGCTCCTGCTTCTTTAAAATTTCGGTGTGAAGCCTTGCCACTCCGTTTACGGAATATCCTGCGACAATGGCCATATGAGCCATCTTAACCTGTCCGTCGTAGAGAATAGCCATCTTGCGGATCTTCTCCTGAACGTCCACTCCGTAAATATTGGAATATTTCTGCTCAATCTCAATGACAAATCTTCGATTTATCTCCTCCACGATCTGGTAAATCCTGGGAAGCAGCCTGGAGAACAGATCAATGGGCCATTTTTCAAGCGCCTCAGCCATAATCGTGTGGTTTGTGTACGCGCAGGTATGGGTTGTGATGTACCACGCTTCGTCCCACGACAGATCATAGTCGTCCAGCAGTATGCGCATAAGCTCAGGCACGGCAACGGTGGGGTGGGTGTCGTTTAACTGGAACGTCACCTTCTCGTGGAACTTGTGGATGTCGTCATGCTTTTTCATATATTTTGCCACGGCCTCCTGGACAGAGGCTGATATAAAGAAATACTGCTGTTTTAAGCGAAGCTCCTTGCCGGCGTAGTGGTTGTCGTTCGGATAAAGCACCTCCACAAGGTTGCGGGCAAGATTCTCCTGCTCAACCGCCTTTCTGTAATCGCCCTGGTCAAAGGAATCAAGCTGGAAGACCTCCATGGGCTCCGCATCCCATATGCGCAGGGTGTTTACGATTCCGTTTCCGTATCCCACAATCGGCAGATCAAACGGAACGGCTCTCACAGCCTGGTATCCTTCCTGCACAAAATGGCTCCTTCCGTTTTCGTCCGTGCGCATTGACACGTATCCTCCGAATTTCACGGTCTTTGCGTACTCAGGACGGCGAAGCTCAAAGGGATTGCCGTCCGCAAGCCAGTTGTCCGGCACCTCGACCTGATATCCGTCGCGGATTTCCTGCTTGAACATGCCGTACCTGTACCGGATGCCGCAGCCGTACGCCGGGTACCCGAGAGTTGCAAGGGAATCAAGGAAGCATGCGGCAAGACGTCCAAGGCCGCCGTTTCCCAGTGCCGCGTCAGGCTCCTGATCCTCGATCACGTTCAGATCCAGCCCAAGCTCCGCAAGAGCTTCCTTCACCGGTCCGTAAGCCTGCATGTTTATCAGATTGTTTCCCATGGCGCGCCCCATGAGAAATTCCATGGACATATAATAGACCATCTTCGGGTCTTCGCGCTCATAGGCTTTCTGGGTGTCCATCCAGTTTCCTATGATCTGATCCTTGATAGCAAGCGACGCAGCCTGGAAAATCTGCTGAGACGTCGCCTCCTCCAGTTCCTTACGGTACTGCGTCCTCACATTGTAAATGACGCTTCTCTTAAAGAGTTCCTTGTCAAATTTAGCTTTTGGGGCCTTTTCCATTTTTTCATTCTTTTCCGTTTTTTTCACGGGGGTCACGCTTTTCATAATGTCGGTCTCCTTATCTTCTATTGCTGTATTCCTTACAGCGTATCATTATACCAGAATATCCGTACTATTCCAACCGCTTTTTTCATTCCGGCAGATACCCTGTTTCCTGTAACGGCGTTATGCCTGCCCGCAGAGCTTTTCCATT
>CANQSE010000038.1 GCA_947626405.1 uncultured Acetatifactor sp.
GAGGCGTTTCCTGCTCTATGCTCCTACATTTAGGGAGAAATATAGAAAAGATGGAGAGGTTGATCGGCGGACGAACGGTTATTATATTGACTTTTCCGGGCTTCTTACGCATGTCCGACAGCGTTTTGGCGGGGAATGGGTGATTCTTATGCGCCAACATCCCAGGCTTAGAGACATAGAAATTGACCCCATTCCATCAAATGCGGATATCATTGATGTCACGCGCTATGCGGATATACAGGAATTACTTGCTGCAGCGGACTGCCTGGTCACAGATTATTCCAGCTGTGCTTTCGATTTTATGCTGACCCGGCGGCCTGTTTTTTTGTTTGCTGCGGACAAAGATGAATTTGAAAAGGAAAGAGGATTCTACTATCCATTGGAGAATACTCCGTTCCCGTTGGCTTGTGACAATGAGGAACTGATGAAAAACATTGATTTCTTTGAAGAAGAAGCATATTTGAAAAAAGTCAAATATTTTTTGAAAGATGAGCGGCAGCGTCCCGATTTTTCATAACATGGTTCAGCATGAAAAATTCATTTTAGCTCAGAGAGAAAAGGAGGTTGTGACAATTATGATGAGTTTGTTTGATGAAGAACAGATATTGAAGTCTTTTATCAGAAGCGGAAGGCATGATGAAGCCAGGGAAACTGCGGAAAGAATGATAAGGAAAGGTAAAATGTCACTGGAAGAAATTGCGGATTATGTACCGTCATTACCACTTGAAGAATTAAAAGAACTCGAAGCCGAGATTATGCAATTAGCATAATCAACAATGTAATGTTATGTCAAAATAACGGGGTAAAGGCGCATGGAAACAGTAAAATGTAAACCGTGCGCTCCGTCTCTGCGATTATTTTCACATTCTCAATGTTATTGTCCTTCTGTCGCCATATTTTTAGTCACCCTGTTTCGCTCACAGACACTTACCGATTTGAAAATTTCTGATATTAACAAAATTATGGGGCACTTCACCGCAAAGTGCCCCAAAGTTAAAAATCTTAAATATAAGCTCTAAAATCCGGGACGTTGTATCCTGCCCGGCAGGTCGCCCGACTTACACAAACTCTTTCACGGACTTATATACTCCCTCAGCGTCCAGACCGTATTTCTCCAACAGAGCGGCTGCTGAGCCGGATTCGCCGAATACGTCCTGCATGCCGACCTTTTTCACGGGTGTCGGGAGCTTTGCGCACAGGCAGTCGCACACAGCGCTTCCAAGGCCGCCGATAACGGAATGTTCCTCCACAGTGACGACCTTTCCAGTTTTCTTCGCGCTCTTTACAACGAGCTCCTCGTCCAAAGGCTTAATGGTGCAGATGTTGATAACCTCGGCACTAATTCCGTCATCCGCAAGCTTCTTAGCGGCTCCCAGCGCAGAATCAACGCAGATTCCGGTCGCTATGATGGTGACATCGGTTCCCTCTCTCAGGACGGTGCCCTTGCCAATCTCAAACTTATAATCTGGATTGTCGTTTATCACGGGTACAGCCGAGCGGCCAAAACGTATGTATACAGGGCCCTCATGTTCCAGAGCCGCCCTCACCGCCGCCTTTGCTTCAACATCGTCCGAAGGGCACATCACAACCATGCCCGGGATAGTGCGCATCAGCGCTATATCCTCGTTACACTGATGGGAAGCGCCGTCCTCTCCAACCGTAATGCCTGCATGCGTGGCGCCGATTTTCACGTTGAGATGCGGATATCCTATAGAGTTGCGCACCTGCTCAAACGCACGTCCTGCCGCAAACATTGCAAATGAGCTCACAAACGGGATCTTACCCACCAGCGACAGTCCTGCTGCTATACCCATCATGTTACATTCCGCAATACCGCAGTCGATGTGGCGATCGGGAAACTCCTTTTTAAATATGCCTGTTTTCGTGGCCTCTGCCAGGTCAGCGTCAAGCACCACCAGATTCGGAAATTCATTGCCCAGCTCTTTCAGGGCGTTGCCGTAGCTTTCACGGGTTGCAATTTTCTTTATATCAGCCATTACGCTTCACCTGCTTTCTCTAATTCTGCTTCGATCCTGTCAAGATCAGCCATAGCCACGGCGTACTCCTCATCGTTGGGCGCCTTGCCGTGCCACCCTGCCTTGTTTTCCATAAAGGATACTCCCTTGCCCTTTACGCTGTGTACCACAATGCAGGTGGGAAGTCCCTTTGTTGCTTTCGCCTCGTCAAACGCCGCCTTGAGCGCATCGAAATCATGTGCGTCGGCGTTTATAACATGAAAATTGAAAGCCTCAAATTTCTTGTCTATAGGGTAAGGAGAGCATACCTGATCTATGGGGCCGTCAATCTGCAGATTGTTGTTGTCAACGATTACGCAGAGGTTGTCGAGCTTGCGGTGTCCTGCGAACATGGCCGCCTCCCACACCTGTCCCTCCTGGATCTCGCCGTCGCCCAACAGCGTGTAAACGCGGAACTTCTTATTGTTCATCTTTGCGCCCAGCGCCATGCCGACTGCGGCGGAAATTCCCTGTCCAAGCGAACCTGATGACATATCTACTCCGGGAATATGTATGCTGGGATGTCCCTGCAGGTAAGATCCCAGCTTGCGCAGCGTCTTCAGATCCTCAACGGGGAAATATCCTCTGTTTGCAAGCACCGAGTAAAGTCCGGGAGCAGTATGTCCCTTTGACAGTACAAAACGGTCCCTGTCTTCGTTGTCGGGATCCTTGGGATCGATATTCATCTCCTCAAAATACAGGTAAGTATACACGTCAGCCGCGGAAAGGGATCCGCCCGGATGACCTGCCTTCGCGCTGTGAACTGCGGTCACAATACCCTTACGCACATCGTTGGCGCGTTTTTGCAGTTCTAATTTGTTCATGGTTTCCTCCGTTCTGCCCCGCAGGGCAATTTTATTTAATTAAATAGTAGCACAGTTGAACTGTCCCGTCCAGCATTTTTAAAGCGTTACTTTAAGCCCGCAATCGCCGCCTTTTCCGCAGGAAGGACAGACTTGTATTTCTCGATAAACCTGTCAAAACCGGCCACATCCTCCTGCCTTGGCTCAATGGTTGTTCCCGTCTGTCCGGCAAAAATCCGGTTGCTCAGGTAATCCGCAAGGCTCTCTCCGTCCTTCTTTTCATTCATATAACAAGCCAGAATTGCGATTCCCCAGGGACCTCCCTCACTTGCCGTATCCATCACGGTCACAGGCGCGTTCATAGCCGCCGCCATAAGCTGCTGTCCGACGACGGGAGTCTTGAAAAGACCTCCGTGTCCCATAAGCGAATCCACCTTCACGTTTTCTTCCTTAAGGAGAATATCGTTTCCGATCTTGAGAGCCGCCATTGCGCTGTAAAGATGGCACCTCATAAAGTTTGCAAGGGTAAACTCGGCATCAGGAGTCCTCACAAAAAGCGGTCTTCCCTCGTCTACTCCCATGATGGGCTCGCCGGAGAAAAAGTTAAACGCCATAAGGCCGCCGCAGTCCTCGGACGCGTTTAAAGCCTCCCTGTAAAGCTCCCCGTAGAGGTCGTTTTTGTCAATCTTTAAACCGAATTTTTCCGCAAACTGCTCAAAAAGATTCACCCAGGAATTAAGGTCGGAGGTACAGTTGTTGCAATGAACCATCGCGACGGGGCTGCCGTCAGGCGTCGTCACCATATCAATCTCCTCGTGAACCTTTGAAAGCGGCGCCTCAGTCACAACCATTGAAAAGATTGACGTGCCGGCGGAAATGTTTCCCGTCCGCACAGCCACGCTGTCAGTGGCCGTCATGCCGGTTCCGGCATCGCCCTCCGGAGGACACATGGCCGCGCCCGCTTCAAGACGTCCCGTGGGATCAAGAAGCTTTGCGCCTTCCTCCGTAAGCTTTCCTGCACATTCTCCCGCGCATAAAACCTTTGGCATAATGTCGCGGATCTTCCAGCCATACGCCTTTGATGCGATCAGGGAATCAAACTGATCCAGCATCTTACCGTCGAAATCCTTTACGGAGGAATCGATGGGGAACATTCCCGAAGCTTCCCCGATACCAATAACCTTCTCTCCTGACAGCTTCCAGTGTATGTAACCCGCAAGGGTAGTCAGATATGAAATTTTCCCGACATGGTCCTCGCCGTTTAAGATCGCCTGATAGAGGTGCGCGATACTCCATCTCTGGGGAATATTAAAGTTAAACACTGGGATCAGCTTTTTGCACGCCTCCTCCGTCATTGTGTTCCTCCAGGTGCGGAAGGGCACAAGCAGCTCACCGTCGGCTCCGAAAGGCATATAGCCGTGCATCATCCCTGAAAAGCCCAGCGCGCCAAGCTTTGTAAGCTGCGTCTGATACTTTTTCTCAACATCCTTTGCCAGATCGGCGTAACATCCCTGAAGCCCGCCCCAGATATCATCCAGACTGTAAGTCCAGATATTGTTTTCCAGACGGTTCTCCCAATCGAAGGTTCCCATAGCCACCGGCTGATGACTCCCGTCCACCAGCACCGCCTTGATTCTGGTGGAACCAAATTCAATTCCCAGCACCGTTTTGCCGTCCTGTATTGCCTGTCTGATCTCCTCGCTCATTCTTCCTCTTTTCCGCTGCCCTGCAGCCGTTTATTTTCTGACGCCGTACCGCGTCCAGACCCTAATGCTATTTTAACACAGAATTTCCGGTAATGTACACCCTTTGATATACATTTTCATAACTATTCCGGCAAAAACATATATTATAGCAACTCAGACCAGAATCAGGTGGAAACACTCTTGAAAAAACATATCCCTCTGTCCGCCAGGCAGCTTCTTGTCACAGCGGCTCTCCTCCTGTCATTAAGCTCCCTGACACTGTTTCTTTTTACATTCAGACAGGATGAAAAACATTTTTTAAGCCTTACCTCCCATCTTTTTGAGGAGGATATCACTGCGAGCACCATCAATATGCACTATTCCCTGGCTCATCCCGAAAATTTCGGCATTGATGATTATGATGTCATTTTGCCGCTCTGCGACGCCGAAGCGGTAAAAGACAGTACAATCAACATAGAAAATACTCTTTCCGCTCTGAAGCACATACATAGCGACAGACTTTCCGAACAGGACGCCTACCTTTACCACCTTTTGACGCGCAGCCTGGAAAATTCCCTGGTGCTGAACAGCTATCCCTATTTTCAGGAGCCTCTCTCGCCGGCCTCCGGCATGCAGGTTCAGCTTCCGGTGCTGCTTGCGGAATACACCTTCCGCACAAGGCGCGACGTCGAAGACTATCTCGCTCTGCTGGATCAGACCGACGAATATTTTGAATCCGTTCTTACCTTTGAGAAGGAAAAATCGGCGGCCGGACTCTGTATGCCCTCCTCAGCGCTCAAGGAGGTAAGAAAGCAATGTGACACTGTCGTCACTTTAAAAGATCTGGAACAGGGCGGGCATTTCCTCCAGACTACCTTTGCGGAACGGCTTGAGTCTCTCCGCAGCGAGGGAATCATAAACGACAGTGATGTCAGCTCATATATTGCACAAAACAACCGTCTTTTAAAAACCGTCCTGCTGCCCGCATACATCTCGCTTGGAGACGGCCTTATACTGCTTGAGGACAGCGGCACGGAATTTGCCGGACTTTCGTCCTATCCCGGCGGCAGGGAATACTACTGCGCCCTCATGGCGTCCGAGACAGGCTCCCAGCGCTCGCCGGAGCAGATTCAGGATATGCTCACAAAACAGTTTTTCCTTGTGTACGACTCGCTGCAGAATCTTATTCTGTCACACCCTGAAGCGGCAGAGGAGTATACCTCCGCTCATGAAATCGCTTTCCCCTGTAAACAGATCTCCGAAATGCTGACCGATCTGCAGGAGAGAATGGCTTCGGATTTTCCCGATATTCCCGAAGGCGGCGCAACGGCAACCGTAAAGTCTGTCTCCGACAATCTGGACAATTACTGCGCTCCGGCATTTTACCTGACCGCGCCGCTTGACGACATTTCCAGGAACGTGATCTACATAAACAACGCCAAAACGCCCGAAGGGCTGGAGCTGTACACGACTCTTGCACACGAGAGCTATCCCGGGCACCTTTATCAGACTGTATATGCGAACCGCTCCTCCATGGAAAAAGGCGAGCTTCCTCTCCGGAAGCTGCTCTGGTACGGCGGTTATCTTGAAGGCTGGGCGCTCTACGGCGAATTTCTCTCCTACGACTACGCCTCCGAGCTTATGATGGAAAGGGGGATGGAGCAGGAAGCGTTTTACGCCCAGATTGAAAAATACAACCGAAGCCTGCAGCTGTGTCTGTATTCCATGCTCGACATTATGATTCATTACGAGGGCGCTTCCCTCACGGAAGTCACAAATCTGCTCAGGGAGTTTGGCATAGGGGATGACTCCTCCGCGCTGGCAATTTATTCGTATATTGCACTCGAGCCCTGTAATTATCTTAAATACTATGTGGGATATCTGGAAATTCTGGAGCTTAAAGCCGCCGCACAGAAGCGGTGGGGCGATTCATACTCCGACTACAGGTTCCATACCTTCCTTCTGGATGCGGGTCCCTCGGATTTTACAGCGCTTAACGAGCTGCTTGCACAATAAGCTCTTGGCCTTGCGGGAGCGTGACGGCCTTTTTACACCTTTTTACACCATCCTTCCCGCCAGTATCACGCTTGCCACAGTTCCGGCAAGCGTGGCCAGAAGCGCTCCCGTCAGGGTATAGCGGGTCTTTGTCACCCTTGCGGCGAGGAAATATACCGACATGGTATAAAAAACCGTCTCCGTGCAGCTCATAAGTATAGAGGTCAGAAGCCCTGCGTAAGAGTCAGGTCCCGAGGTGCGGAACACATCCAGCACAAGTCCTGTAGCCGCCGACGAGGAAAACAGTTTGACCGCCAGAAGGGGCATAAGCTGCGCGGGAAGCCCGACCGCCTCCGTAATGGGCGCAAGAAGGCTCCCCAGCATGTCAAAAAATCCGGAGGCCCTCAACATTCCCACCGCAACAAGCAGTCCTATCAGGGTAGGCACAATATCGGCCACTATGTGCAGCCCCTCCTTTGCCCCCTTTAAGAAGGCTTCATATACCTTTACCTTTGATACAAATCCGTAACCTACTATAAAAAATATTAAAACCGGAATGATTATATCCGATATATTTGCCAGCGCTTTCATAGCCTTTCTTTTCCCCTCCCCTAATTTTTCTTATCCTTTATTTTGCAGTACATGATAGCCACTACGGTGCTGAAAAGCGTAGCGGCGATGGCGGGAGCAATGATTGCCGTGGGATTGCTGCTGCCGTATTGATTCCGATATGCTATCATATTGACGGGTATAAGCTGCAGGGAGGAAATATTCAGAATCAGAAACGTACACATTTCATTGCTTGCGCGTCTGCTTTTTCCGGATGCGGATGCCTGTTCCCTGCCGCCCTTTTGTTTCCTTTTTTCCGATAAGGAGTCCTGATCCATATACTCCGGATTTCCCCTCTCCTCCTCAAGCTTTGCCAGAGACTCCATGGCTTTTAGTCCTGCGGGCGTACACGCCCACCCGAGTCCGAGCACATTTGCTATGATATTTGTGGCTATGTATTGTCTCGCGGGATGATCCTGCGGCAGCTTTGGAAACATAAACTTAAGAAAGGGAGAAATACCCCTTGTAAGCTTTTCGACAAGTCCCGCCCGCACCGCTATCTCCATAAGCCCCATCCACAGCGCCACTATCCCTGCCATGGTAATACACAGCGAAATAGCTTCACCCGCGCTGTCAAGCGCACCGTTAGTCACTTCGCTCATCCTTCCTGTAACGGCGCCGTAAAATACAGCCACCAAAATCATTACGGCCCAAATCGCATTTAACATGTTACACATCCGTTCACCTGTTTGTTCTATTTTATGCCGTCCTGTAAATAAAAAGCACCGCCGGATTTTCCGGCGGCGCAGGACTTTTTGCCTTTTATTCTGTATTTTATTCCGTTTTTTATTCCTTTTTTAGATTGTCCCCTGGGTGAAAAGCTGCCTTACGTGGGCAACCTCCTCCTCTGTCGCCTTGCTGGCAGGCACATAATAAGACTTCTCACGCGCGATCTGGTACAGCTCCTCCTGTGACTGCTCACAGGCGTTACGAAGCTGCTTGAGAGTCTGCTTTAACTCCTTGTTCTCAGACTGGGCGATCATTCCCGCATAGCGGGTCAGCTCTCCGTTAATACCGGCCAGAGTATCGGCCACCATAATTTTTTCCTGCATATCTACCTCTTTTCTGCGCAGCTTGCGGCTCAACGGGTTTGCGGACGCTGCGCGGACGCAATCCCGTATCCTGCTCAATTCAAAAACTTCATAAGCTGCTGCTTGTTGTCCATGGCAGACTTTGCGCCTTTTTCAAAGAACTGCCTGACCTGGGGATCCGTGGCTTCTCTGGCATACTCCTGCATTTTGCAGTGAGTGGTGTCGAAACCGCCGATCAGGTGACGCAGGTTTTGAAGATCAAGTTCAGAAATGTTGCTCATGTCCGTAACCTCCTTAAATAATTCCGGCTTTGCGCTTACATATAAGCGGCCGTCTATGGAGATTAGTTTGACACAAACATAAAAATTTATTCGTTAAATTTACCTTACGCTCGTTTTGTGCGCCCTACGGCTCACCGCCGCTGTTCAGATACGCGTAAATATCCCGCTTGCTCAGCCCTCTGTCATTGGCGACAAGCTTCATTGCGCTCTTTCTGTCAATGCCCTGTTCCAGATAATGATTCATGTGCTCCTCAACCGAAATCTCCTCCCAGGCGGAAATTTCTTCCCTGCGCTTTTCCTGCCTGCTCATACCGCGGATCACAAGCACATACTCTCCTCGGGGCTCCTGCCGGCTGTAAAGCTCCAGCGCGTTTTTCAGTGTGGTTGGAGTGACTGTTTCAAACTTTTTTGTCAGTTCCCGGCATAAAGTGACATCTCTGTCGCCCAATGTCTCATACAGCTCCTCCAGCGTTTTCACAATGTGGTGCGGAGCCTCATAGAGAACAATGGTCCGGCTCTCCGTCGCAAGCTCCTCCAGCACCTGGCGCCTTTCCTTTTTGTCACTCGGAAGGAATCCCTCAAAACAAAAACGCCTGGCGGGAAGTCCCGAGAGAGTAAGCGCCGTTATACATGCCGCGGGTCCGGGCAGCGACGTAACAGTCACACCGTTTTCCATGCACATCCTGACAAGCACTTCCCCAGGATCGGATATTCCCGGAGTACCGGCGTCCGTGATGAGCGCCACATTCTGTCCCGCCAGAAGCTTCTCCACAAGCTTCCCCGCCTTTTCCACCTTATTGTATTCATGATAGCTCGTCATGGGAGTGTGGATGTCGAAATGGTTAAGAAGCCTGATGCTGTTTCTGGTGTCTTCCGCCGCGATCAGATCCGCCCTGCGCAGGGTTTCCACCACCCTTGGCGTCATGTCCCCAAGGTTTCCTATAGGCGTAGCACATAAATATAATATTCCCGACACGGCACATTCCTCCCTCCTGCCTGTCTTAAGTCAGGCCGCACAGGACTGATTGGCGGTCAAAACCTCAATATCCGTATATATCACGGATTTCCGGCATATAGACCCCCGGCTTTCTGTAAACAATCAGAGGCTTTTCCACCGTCATGCGGGATTTTGCGCCGCGCACCGCCTCAATCAGCACCATATTAGGCTCCTTATCAACATAAGGATACACAAGTCTCATTCTTTTAGGCTCCAGCTTATAAGCCACAAGCCGAGACAATATTTCCGCAAGCCGAAAGGGCCTGTGTACCAGAAAGAAGCTGCCTCCGGGCTTCAAAAGCTTCGCCGTCCGGCTCACAACGTCCTCCAGGGTGCAGAAAATTTCATGCCTTGCCACGGCGCGGGGGCTCCTCGGGCTTTTGATGCCGTGATTTGCAATCATATAAGGAGGATTACAGGTTATACAATCAAAGGAAGCAGACGGAAATAAAGAGTCTGCTTCCCTGATATCCCCCACAACAATCTGAATTTTATCGGAAAGACCGTTAAGCTCTACGCTCCGCGCCGCCATATCCGCGCTTTCCGGCTGGATTTCCAGCCCTATCAGCCTTTCGCAGTGATATCTTGCTTCCATGAGCAGGGGAATAATTCCGGTGCCTGTCCCAAGATCCAGAAGACTGTCGCCCTGATTCGCAAGGGAAAAACCGGCCAGAAGCACCGCGTCCATCCCAAAACAAAATCTTTCGGGATCCTGAATAATCCGATAACCGTTGCGCTGCAGATCGTCTATGCGTTCCTTCCCCTTAAGCTTCACCGTCATTGTGCTGCTTCTGTCCTTCCCTGCCGCCTCTTGCGTTTCCCTTTTTGTGCCGGTTGCGGTGACGGCCGTTATTATGATGCTCCTCACCGTGCTGAGCCGCGGTATTTACTTCCGTCTGTCCGTCTGTCTCCTGGCGCTGCGCGCGCTCCTGCCTCTGCTCCCGCTGGCGGCCGTGGCTCCCCTGGCGCCTCTCGCCGTCCTGACGCCTTTCGCTGTCCTGGCGCCTCTCGCTGTCCTGGCGCCTCTCGCTGTCCTGGCGCCTCTCGCTGTCCTGGCGCTTTCTGCCGTTCTGACGCTGAGAGCCGTCACTCCTTGCCGCCAGCACGTCGTCGGACTCACCCTCCTGCTCCTCCTCCTCGAGCCGCTCAAGCTCCTGCATTTCCTCCCTTGACAGATCCAGCTTTTCCTTTTTGCCGTGCTTACGGCGGAACTGTATCTGCTCCACGGGATATTCCTTAATCTCCTTTTCGTCTCCAACGTCTACCACTACCTTGACGAGCTGGCGCAATACATTCACACTGTGTACCTCGCCCCTCAGAACGTCCTGCGTGGTCACATAATCTCCGATATTGGGCAGCCTCCGGTTAAGCTCCTCGTACGTCTCCTCCTCATTTTTGAGGCAGCACATCAGTCTTCCGCAGACTCCCGAAATCTTTGTGGGATTGAGGGAAAGATTCTGCTCCTTCGCCATCTTGATTGACACCGGCACAAAATCTGACAGATAACTGTGACAGCAAAGCGCCCTGCCGCAGATACCGATTCCTCCTACGATCTTTGTTTCGTCTCTTACCCCAATCTGACGAAGCTCTATCCTGGTGCGGAATACACCTGCCAGATCCTTTACGAGTTCACGGAAATCAATACGCCCGTCTGCGGTAAAATAAAAAAGCACCTTGTTGTTGTCAAAAGTGTATTCCGCGTCGATAAGCTTCATCTCCAGACCGTGGCTCTTTATCTTTTCCTGGCAGATCTTAAAGGCTTCCTTTTCCTTCTTTTTGTTATCCGCCTCCTGCTGGATATCCCTCTCGTTTGCGATACGGATAACCGGCTTCAACGGCTGAACCACCTTTTCGTCCTCAACCTCTTTCGCTCCCGAGACCACTGTCCCGAACTCAATTCCACGGGCAGTCTCGACAATCACGTTGTCCCCTCTTTTTATTTCATAATCCAGCGGATCAAAAAAATAAATTTTCCCCGCCGTGCGAAATCTGACTCCTATTACTTTTATCATCTATAACCTCCTTGCCCGCTATGCGGCGCCTGCTGCGGAATTTCCCGCATCATTTTTTGTGCTTAGGTTCCTTTTCCTTCTGAACCACAGGTTTCCAGATACGCGTAAGACGCGGACCCAGAGACGTAAATATCTCGTTTGTAATTGTTCCCGCCGCCTCCGCCATGTCATACGCGGTAAGGACCTCGCTTCCGGAACGTCCGATAAGCACCGCTATATCACCCGCGGCCACATCGTCCATGCCCGTTACATCCACAATGGTCTGGTCCATGCACACCCTTCCGGCAATTGGAACCCTTTTTCCCCTTATAAGCATACTTCCGCGTCCCTGTGAAAGCAGCCTTGACAGACCGTCCGCATAACCTATAGTGACGGTTGCCAGCCTGGTTGGACGCTTCGCCACAAACGCCAGACCATATCCCGCGCCCTCCC
>CANQSE010000039.1 GCA_947626405.1 uncultured Acetatifactor sp.
TGCGGTCACTGCATGCTCCTCCACCGCGCTTGTTTCCGCTACTGCGTCCGTTGCTTGCCCCGTCTCCGCGTGTCCATCCTTTGCATCTATGTCCGCCGCACCTGCGGCCGCCGCTTGTCCTGTCTTCGCATGTCCCTCCTTCACATCTAAGTCCGCCGCACCTGCATCTGCTGCTTGCCCCGTCTCCGCATGTCCATCCTTTGCATCTATGTCCGCTGCGCCTGCGTCCGCTACTACTGCGTCTGCCGCACTTATGTCCGCTTCTTCGTATCTGTTATCCGGCAGAGGATCGGCGATCAGTCCCGTGAGATTCCCGCGGTGCAGCACGCAAAGTCTATGGAGGGCTCTTGTTGCCGCCACATACAAAAGTCTGGCATGGCCGTCATCCGTCGGGTAACTCTCCCGATCCGGATCAAGGATAAGCACCGCGTCAAACTCCAGACCTTTTGTATATTCGACAGGAAGCGCCATAACGCCGTTTCCAAATTCCGCCCTGGCGGGATCCGTGTCAAGAAGCTCCATACGCGCCGAAATTTTATCCGCCGTCTCAAGCGTCTTTTCCCAGTCTCTGCCGATAAGGGCTATGGTTGAAAATCCTTCCTCACGCCAGTTTTCACAGATTTGTATTATTCTCTCATAATATGTCTCCCCTTCAGCCTTTTCCACCTGTACATCCTCTCCGTGGCGGATAATAGGTTCAACCGGATAGTCGGCGCAATGCCCGTGAAGAAGGATATTTGTGGCGAAATTTGAGATTTCCACCGTGTTGCGGTAGCTTTTTTTAAGGACGTCAAAATGGTCTGCGGAATCCTTAAAAAGCAGCTTTTTAAGAAGCTCCCAGTCGTTTAACCCCACACCGAAGCGTATATTCTGTGACACGTCGCCCATAACTGTATATGTGCAGCCGTTTACACAGGCATGCAGACAATGATAAATCATCATCCCGAAATCCTGCGCCTCATCTACGACGATATGGTGCGCTTCGCTTATAACCTCCGTCTCCTTTATACGTTTGTAGATATATGCCATGGCTGCAAGATCATATACGTCAAAGGAGTTATCAGCAGGATCGGCGTCCGCGACGTACCCAGTCTGTTCTCTTAAAAAATCATTATATATCGCGCATACGCTCTGTTTGAACTCCTTTGCGCCGTATCGGTTCCTGTATGCCTTAAAAATCGCCTTTTTTTCCTCATCAGTGTACTTTATTACCTTTCCAAGAAACTCCTCTTTGATTTTATTTGTCAACCGTTGGTTCAACATATTTATTTTGCTCTGGACGGAGACGGTGGGATTCTGCGCCAGATATCTTTCCACGGCCGCCCCGTCCATCAGAAGCACAAGGGGATCGTTTTCAGAGCTTCTGTCATATACGCCGCTTTTTCCGTCCAGCACTCCTTCAACAAACTGTCTGGGATTTAACATGATCGATTCCGTGGAAATCGTTTTTTTCTCAAAGTCGTCGCAGTATTTCCTGAGCGCGTCGAACCACT
This sequence comes from uncultured Acetatifactor sp., assembly GCA_947626405.1. GTDB lineage: Bacteria > Bacillota > Clostridia > Lachnospirales > Lachnospiraceae > Acetatifactor. Next base: position 1,494 of record CANQSE010000039.1, read on the forward strand.
CCACGCCGCCCCTGGGTTCGCTTTTCGCGCAGGAGAGCGAGTCCGTCCTTATGCTATATTTTTTATCGTCCCATTCCTCGTATAGAAGTCTCACAAAGAGCTGTTCCATCGTCATCTGGCGCACTCCGTACACATCCAGATCAGGCAGCACTCCGGTAATGTAATTTAACAGTATACGGTTGCTTCCCACGATGTAAAAGTCTTCCGGTCTGAATCTCTCCCGATAATTGTAAAGAATATATGAGATTCTGTGCATGGCCACAGTGGTCTTTCCGGAGCCCGCAACTCCCTGAACAATAGTATTGTGGTATGGCGAACGGCGGATAATCTCGTTTTGTTCCTTCTGGATAGTAGCCACGATTTCTCCCAGCACGGCCTGTTTGTTCCGAGCCAGGTATTTTGTGAGGAGCTCGTCGTTGGAAATAACTTCGCTGTCAAAAAAATCCGACAGTTTTCCCTGTGCGATCTCATAGGTCCGTTTAAGTTTGAGATTAATTTCGATTGTCTTTGAATCCGGCGCCGTGTAGCTGCACTCACCCAGCCCGTTTTCGTAGTAGGCGTTTGCTATCGGCGCCCGCCAGTCGATCACCTGCTGGTGGGTGGTATCGCGGGAGATTCCGCCTCGTCCTATGTAGAGAGATTCTTCTTTGCCCGTGGCGTGATCCAGGATGTCGATCCTGCCAAAATACGGTTTCTGCAGGGCTTTTTCGTTTCTCTGCAGCGCCCTTTTCATGTGATCGTGAAGGGTGATTGTGTTGGTTAAAATAGTGTACGTCTCAAAGTCGTTGTCATGATAATGTTCCAGCATCTCGTCAATATCGGCCTGCATATCGCGAACCTGCCTGCCGTATTCTTCCATGTTGCTGCGTACGACGTCGAGCGTCTCCTCCAGGTGCTTCTCCTCATCCTGACGGGAGGTTCCCTGAATGTGCGTTTTGCTCATAAAAGACTCCTTTCATGTTTTGTACGTGCTGCCGGTGCAATGTAGACAAATCATAAGCAGGGTATTCTCGAACCGCCGGTACTTAGGCGCCGTATTTTGGCGCCTTATGTACCGCTGCGAGTGAGAGATAGCGAGAGCGTGCCCTGCGTTGATTTTGTCTATATTGCACGGCGGCGGGGTCAATCATCGGGCTGATGACTAAACTATGTAAAACAGCTCAGCCCGCGCCATTCGCTTGCAAGTCACGCCCTGTACTGCCGATGTTCTCCCGGCAGACGCGCTTCCGCTCGGTTGCGCACGTAACGGACACTAGGCTCGAAAGTACCTCGCATAAACTATGTAACAGCTCAGCCCGCGCCATTCGCAAAGCCGCGCTGACGCGCTCTCCGGCGCTGTGCGCCTGCCTTTGCTCATAGAGTGGCGCTCCCTCGGTTGCCGTATCCTGAGGAAAATTCGTGCAAGCACGATTTTCCTCTGAATACGGCAACCGGCTGAGCTGTTAAGTAAAATTATAGCGGAAACAAAAATTAATACTAGACTTTTAATTTTAAATTTGATATACTACACAATGAAGCGTACGAAAAAATAAGTTGCCTTTTATTGGCAACTTATTTTTGTTATTCCGAACATTCCACATCTTCATGTTTTCATGAAAGCTTTTATAAACTTACTAAGCGTTATTCAGCGGTTTGCAAGCTCCGTGGTGATCTCCTCCCATGATATATCTTTTTCCGCCATAAGCACCATCATGTGATACAGGAAATCACTGATTTCATATTTAACTTCAACACCGCCCGGATTCTTTGCTGCGATCACGATCTCGGTAGCTTCCTCGCCAAGTTTTTTAAGGATCTTATCAATCCCCTTTTCAAACAGATAATTTGTGTATGAGCCTTCTCTGGGATGGATTTTTCTGTCCCTTATCTTGTCATAGACGTTTTGGAACACCTGCAGGGGATTCTCGGCTTCATTGTAATCTTTTTTCACAACCTGGTTAAAAAAGCAGCTTCTCGCCCCCGTATGGCATGCCGCTCCCACCTGGGACACCTTAGCCAGTATCGTGTCCATATCGCAGTCGCCATGCAGGCTTTTCACATACTGATAATGGCCGCTTGTCTCGCCCTTCACCCACAGCGAGCGGCGGCTGCGGCTGAAATACGTCATCTTTCCGCTCCGCAGGGTCTGCAGGTAGGCTTCCTCGTTCATGTAGGCTACCATCAGAACCTCCAGTGTGCGATAGTCCTGTACGACCACGGGCACCATACCGTCGGAATTTTTCTTGAAGTCCTTCCAGGCGAATTTCGGCTCAAATGTTTCGACAGCAATGCCGTTTTCCTTACAGAGCGTCTTTAATGAATATATCTCCGCACAATTGTTGTTTACGACGTTTCCGGTCACGCCGCACACGTTTTCGCAGCTAAAGATGTCGAGGAGGCTGTTGAGGGCGATATCTTCGATCTCAACATAAAACGGAAGGTCCGTGAACTCGCGCATCTTACGTATAAAGCGGGGATCCGTAAGCACAAGCTCCGATATATATTTTTCCGTAAGCTCCGCATTTTCAGCTATCACGGAAGGGTCCGCGCAGAAAGCAAGGATTTTTTCCCTGCCGAATTTCATGGAAATCTCCTCAGTGGCGTCGATATTGCTCTGCTTTGAGTAGTCAAGGACGACACGTCTGCATCCGGCATATAAGAGCTTTTTCACATCCTCCATACGCTTGATATTTCCGGCTCCTGTCACATCCATTTCAGCCAGGGTGCAGATCTCACGTATCTTCTCAAGAGCCGATTCATGCCCGTCGTCCCCCTCGGACAAATCTATCACAAGGAGTTCGTCGGCGCCGTTTTCATTATACATTCTGACAAGGCTAAGCGGATCCGTCTCCACCACGGTCATGTCACCGCAATTTCTGACCGCCTTGCCGCAATAAAGATAAATACATGGTACAAACTTTTTTACAATCATTCTTCCGTCCTCTGTTCCTCAACATATCATGAGGAGATTTCCTGCATTTTATTTATAACTTAATTTGTCACTCAGAGCGTCCCCTTGGTGCTCATCACGCCGTCCAGCCTGGGCTCGATCTTAAGAGCCTGATCGAGGGCCTTGGCAAACGCCTTAAACGCAGCTTCGATCATGTGGTGCGTGTTGGTGCCGTCCAGCATCTTAATATGCAGGTTCATACCCGCGTTTACGCTGACCGCATAGAAAAATTCCCGCACAAGCTCCGTCTCAAAATCTCCCGTCCGTTCCGTCGGAAATGAACAGTCAAAATTAAAGAACGGTCTTCCGCAGAGATCCACGGCGCACAGCGCCAGCGCATCGTCCATTGGCAGGATAAAATATCCGTACCTGGCTATTCCGCTCTTATCTCCCGCGTCGCCCGCTATCGCGCGGCCCAGAACGATCCCCGTATCCTCCACCGTGTGGTGTCCGTCCACATGCAGATCACCCTTCACCCTGCAGACAAGGTCAAAAAAACCGTGTCTGGCAAATCCTTCGAGCATATGGTCAAAAAAACCGATTCCCGTTGAAATATCGGCCTTTCCGCTTCCGTCCGCATTAAATGTGACAGAAATGTCGGTTTCCTTTGTCCTGCGTGTTATTTCCGCTGTCCTGTTTGTCATTTTTCATTCTCTCCTTCAAATCGAACCTTAATACTGTTTGCATGCGCTGTAAGCCCTTCGCTGTCTGCAAATCTTTCAATATCCCTGTGAGCCTTTTTCAGGGCCTCCCGCGAATATGAGATAATACTTGTCTTTTTTAAGAAATCGTCAACATTGACAGGCGAGGAAAATTTCGCCGTCCCGTTAGTAGGCAGTATGTGGTCAGGCCCCGCGAAATAATCTCCGAGAGGCTCTGAGGAATATTCTCCCAGAAAGATTGCGCCAGCATTGCGTATACGCGTCATGACCTCAAAGGGATTCTCCGTGAGAATCTCAAGGTGTTCGGAAGCAATCTCGTTTACCGTGCTGACGGCATCCCGCATATTTTCGGCAACAAGGATATATCCGTAATTATCGAGTGACTTCCCTATTATATCCTTTCGGGAGAGCCGGTTCATAAATTCACCTGCCTTGACAGAAACCTTATGTGCAAGCTCCTCGGAGGTGGTGATAAGTATGGCGCTTGCCATCTCGTCGTGCTCAGCCTGTGAAAGCAGATCAGCCGCCACATACGCAGGATCAGCCGTATCGTCCGCGAGCACAAGGATCTCGCTTGGCCCGGCCACGGAGTCAATACCGACATAACCGTATACGGCTTTCTTTGCAAGCGCGACAAAAATATTTCCGGGACCCGTAATCTTATCCACCTTTGGTATGCAGCGCGTACCAAATGCCATGGCTGCGATTGCCTGGGCTCCCCCAACCTTATAGATCTGATCCACTCCCGCTATGTCAGCCGCCACAAGCGTTCCCGCATTTACGGTTCCGTCCTTTCCGGGCGGCGTACACATGATAATATTCCTTACACCCGCCGTCTTTGCAGGTATCACGTTCATAAGCACGCTGGAAGGATATGCCGCCTTTCCTCCCGGCACATAGACCCCCGCCCTTTCAAGGGGCGTGATCCTCATTCCCAGTATCGTACCGTCCTCTTTTGTGTCGAACCAACTGTTCCTTAGCTGTTTTCTGTGAAAATCCCATATGTTTTCCGCGGCTCTTTTCATAACCTCCGTAAGCTCGGGATCAAGCTTTGCGTAAGCCTCTTTTATCTCATCCTCCGTCACTCTTATATTGTCCGGATTTAGTGCAAATCCGTCAAATTTCTGAGTGTATTCAAACAGTGCCTCGTCCCCGCGCTCTCTGACCTGAGCTATGATGTCATCAACCGTTTCCTCATATTGAGAGTAATTGTCAGGACTGCGCTTTAAGAGATCCTTAAGTACATTGCATTTCGTCTCTTTCGTCAGTTTTATAATCCTGATTGCTTCCTTTTCCATCTGTTTATAAATCCTTTCTGTCTATGAATCCTTTCTGTTCATTAATCCTTTCTGTTCATTAATCCTTTCTGTTCATTAATCCTTTCTGTCCATTAATCCTTTCTGTTCATTAATCCTTTCTGTCCATTAATCCTTTCTGTCCTATAAATCGGAATCTAGTCCCTGTTGTTTATCAGGCTTCGTATCCTGTTCACAAGATCCTTTATGCGCTCCGTCTCCATCTGCATACTGACGGGATTGACAATCATCCTTGCGGACAGCGGACAGATCTCCTCCAGCACCGTCAGGCCGTTCTCCCTGAGTGTTGACCCCGTCTCCACAATATCCACGATCACATCCGAAAGCTCGACCAGGGGGCCGAGCTCAACAGATCCGTTAAGCTTTATAATGTCAACCGTCTGCCGCTTTTTGTTGTGGAAATAATCCCTGGCGATGTTGGGATATTTGCTCGCCACACGTATACGTTCGTGGTTCTTAAGAAGCTCGCCTGCTTCACTTGGTCCGCATACGCACATACGGCACTTCCCGAAGCCCAGATCAAGCACCTCGTACACATTACGGTTTTCCTCCAGCACGGTATCCCTTCCCACAACACCTATGTCAGCCGCTCCGTACTCAACGTAAGTCGGCACGTCCGGACCCTTCGCCAGGAAAAACCTGAGCTTTGAAGCTTTGTCCTCAAAGATGAGCTTTCTTGAATTTTTATCCTTTATCTCCCGACAGTCAATGCCTGTTTTTTCAAACAGCTCAAGAGTCTTATCGGCAAGTCTGCCCTTGCCAAGGGCAAACGTCAGATATCTGTCCTCACCCATTTTTACTCTCCTTTTTCGCCGCACTCTGCGCCACAGCGGGAAAAAGCTCCGCCGCGATCCCCTTCGCCCTGAGCGCTTCGGCCTGTGCAAGACGCTCGCCGTAATCAGAGGAATCATAATAAATCGTCTCAGGCTCCCCCGGGATATCTGTCTTAACCTTCTGACGCTCCAGTGCTTCCATAATGCTGTCCACCACAACGGCAAAGCCCACGGCAGGCCTGTCCATCCCGAACTGCTTCAGAAGATTGTCATACCTTCCTCCCTTTACAACCGCGTCCCCGACGCCGTATGTATAGGCTCTGAAAATCACTCCGGTGTAATAGTGGTACTTGCTGAGCATCCCAAGATCGAAGGAGACGTACTCCTCCACCCCGTACATCTTAAGAACCTCATAAAGCTTTTCAAGCCTTTTGACTGCATCGAGGGATCGGGGATTCTGCGCCAGTTCTCCGGCTTCCTTTAAGGAAAACATGCTCCCGAACATATCAGCCACCCTTAACAGCTTGCTGCGGTACGGCTCCGGCACGTTTCTCTGATCGAGAAGCTCCTGCGCGGCAAAATAATTTTTTCCCGATATAAAGGTTCTCAGCTCATATTCCGTCTCCTCGTCGAGTCCGGCCTCCTGACAGAGTCCCTTAAAATATTCAACCTGACCGATGCTGACCTGAAAACGCTTCAGTCCCGTCTTACGCAGGGCGTTCACCACAAGGCTTATCATCTCCGCGTCCGCTTCAACGGAAGGGTCCCCGACCATCTCCGCCCCCATCTGCGTCACTTCCTTGAGCTTCCCCTGCAGATTGGAATTGTTTATAAAGGTGTTACCGAGGTACTGGAAACGAATCGGCATGTCCGACCCGCTGAAATACTTTACTGCGCATCTTGCTATGGAAGGAGTGAAATCGGGACGCAGCACAAGGGTGTCCCCCTCCTTGTCAAAAAATTTATATAGCTCCTTGCTCGGAGTTGTGCCAATCTCGCGTGAAAACACGTCAAAATACTCAAATGTCGGCGTCTGTATTTCCCTGTAACCGTAAAGGCGGATCAGCTCCCTGAGCGTTTCCTCCACCTTAAGCTTTGCGGCATATTCCGCACCGTATATATCTCTCACCCCCTCAGGGGTGTGCAGCAGTCTTTCACTCATTTGCTTTTGCCCTCCTGCTTTCACGCTTTAACGTGGTATCGTGGTAGTATGGTAGAGAGGTAAACTATGTGTAGTATAAAGGAATACTCTGCGGCTGTCAAGCAAAAAATCATATTCTGTCGCAGAGTTGCCGTCTGGCTCAAAATCTCGTATTCTGTCGCAGAAATCTAAAATTCATATCCTGTCGCCGAGATCCACCTTGAGGATGTCGAGGTACGGCACGAGAATACCGTGCTTTTTCGGCAGAATGTATGCCGGATTCAGTTCCTCGTACCTGAAGCTCTTTCTTCCTCCGTCCCTTGCCCTGTCCCAGAAAAACATAAGCATTTCAAGCGGCAGATAGTAAAGTATATCCTTATGGCTGTAATAGATCAGGAAAAAAGCGATTCCTCCCTGTTTTTCAAAATCCCTCATAAACTCCACCTGGTGATCATGGATATTCTGGAGGGAAAACGTGTCCGACGCGCACTCCTTCGCGTCGAAGCACACCGGATAACCCTGCACGGCGCCTATATAGTCAACGGTGCTTTTCTGCTCAAAATACGCGAGTGTGATCTGGCGGTGCTCCTTGTCCATTTTTATGGGCGTAATCGGGGTGGGGACCTTCTGGATCAGTGCAAGCCCGGCCTCTCTGTATTTTTCGTTTGTGCGGTTTATCATATCCTCCAGGGTCGAGCCCCGAAGTCCGCGGGAATTCCAGGTTGACATTTTTGTCTGTCCTTTTTCATAAAGTTTAATCTGACCCTTTAAGTCTTATCCCAAGCATATTCTGAATACGCATGAACTGCTCCGGACATGGCGCGGATACGCGCAGTCCCCTGAGGCTTTCGTCCGGCGCCGCACAGTCGTCAGGAAACATTACGCGGCAAGAGTGAAGAAGCTGGCACCTCAGACCGTATTTTTCCGAAAACATTCTGTTTGCTGCAGAATCACCGTATTTATGATCCCCGATCAGAGGATGACCAAGGCTTGCAAGATGGGCGCGTATCTGATGCGGCTTGCCGGTGCATAGCTCCACCTCTAACAGTGTAAATCCCGCGGCAGAACCGAGCGGCACGTAATGCGTCTCTATTTCCTCTGCGCCCGCTCCGTCGGGAAAAGGCGTCACCGTTACACGGTTTGTCCTTTTGTCCTTCACAAGATATCCCCTGACATGCTCCTGATCTTTAAGCTCCCCCACGCAGATCGTCCGGTAAAACTTTCTCACGCTCCGCTCACGTATGCAGCCGCTTATGTACTGAAGACCGGGGAGCGATTTCCCGCAGAGCACAAGTCCGGTGGTATTTCGATCCAGACGGTTGCACACGGACGGCCGAAAAGCCTTAAGCATATTCTCAAATCCTTCATGCTCGCTTATCATGTACCCAATCAGCCATTCATTAAGCGAAAGATCCTCCGGCCGCGCTTTCTGGGTCAAAACGCCCTGCGGCTTATCGAGAATCAAGACATGCCTGTCCTCGTAAACGACCTTAACGCCTTTTATTGTCCCGTACGCCCTGCGGTACTCCGCGTACTTTTCTTCGCGTCCGTCCGCAGACGCGCCGGAGAGTCCCGCATAGGTATCATCGGCAAAGTAAAGCCTGACGGTATCGCCGCGCGAAAGTATCTCGTTTCCCTGTGCCTTCCTGTCGTTTAAGGTTATGTTTTTCTTTCTCAGCATCCTGTAAAGAAAACCCGTACCGGCAACCGGAAGGAGTTTTTTTAAAAATTTGTCCAGCCTTTGTCCGGCCTGATTTTCATTAATCGTCACCGACTGCATAAGAAATCCTCTCAAAGCATTACGCTCTTAAGCGTTTCGGTTACGGCACGCGTTACGGCTTCATCATCCGCAAGCTCGCCCATGGCCTTAAGGCGCTCCCTGTATTTGTCAGGGTCCGTGAACACCTTCACCGTCGTCTGACTGTGCCCGTCAAGCTTTAATATTTCTCCGATATGCCTGTAAAATCCCTTTTCATCAAAGGATTTATCCTGTGAGTAACCGCATATGACATTGCCTCTCACCGCAAGGTGCCCCACCACGTAATTTTTCTTATAGGATGTAAATACGCAGTCATAGATAACCTTAAGATCGCCGGACGCTTCCCTTAAGCTTTCAGCAATCTCCCCATCAAGACTGTGGAACCTTAAAAACATAATCGCCGCAACCAGGCTTTTGCTGGCCGGCAGAAGACCCACTACCGCGACAATGCTGAGCAGGTTCACGCGGCTCTTTGGGTTTGCCAGTCCTTTAAGGAAAAGTGAAAATATGCTCATCTTCTCCTGAGTGACGGATGCCTGTGTCTGGATTATTCCCGCCGCAAACAGCGAGAGCGGTATTGCAAAGTACAGTATTGTACGTATTATTTCATATTTTTTCTGTGTGTCGAGATACCTTTCGCATCCCTTGACATTCGCCGTTGAAAACATCCTGCGGATCTGCATGACAAATACCTCCGCTCAGATTTTTTTTAATGCCGAGACGGCCTTAAGAAGCATGCCGTGCGGGATCGCCTTCGTCGTCACATAAAAAGCCTTTATGATGACGGTGCAGACCGACACGGGGCGTCTGAGGTAAGAATCTCTGAGCGCCTGGGCGACGACCCTTTGGGGCTCAACCATTGCAAGCTTTTTCACACTTAAGGTAGTGCCGTCCTTCTCAGCAATATCAAAAAACGGCGTGTCCACAGGACCAGGGCAGACGCTTGTCACATAGATGCCCTGAGGCGCAAGCTCCTCTCCCAGCGCTCTCGAAAAGCTGTGCACGTAAGCCTTGCTTGCGGCATATACGGCAAAGTCAGGCTGAGGCATGAAAGCCGCGCTAGATGCAAGCTGTATGATGCGGCTGTTTGCGGCCATAAAAGGCAGGAGCCTGTATGTCATGTCCGTCAGCGCCTCACAGTTTAAGCGGATCATCCCGAGAGTCCGCTGCCTGTCAGGCTTTCTAAACGGTCCCATAACGCCATAGCCCGCGCAGTTTATGAGCATCCTTACAACCGCGTTTTTCTCAAAGAGCGTCTTCTCAAGCTCATCCATGGCACCCTTATCCGTTACGTCCATGGCAAATACGCGGCACCTGTGCGCAAGTTCGTCCGCAAGAGCCTTAAGCTTTTCGCCCCTCCTGGCTATCAGCCAAAATTCGTCTATTTTTTTAAAACCCTTATCCATCTGTCTTGCAAATTCCATTCCCATGCCGGAGGACGCTCCGGTTATAACCGCTACATTCATAAAAAAACCGCCTTTCAGATCAAATTGTAAAAATCCTCAATATAGTAATCGGCAAGCTGCCGCTTTTTGTCTCTCTGCTCTGCGGAATAGACATCCTCGACGGCGCATACCCGCATACCCGCGGCAAGACCTGCCTGTATTCCGGGTATAATGTCCTCAAACACAAGGCATTTCTCAGGAGAGACGCCGAGTTTTTCCGCAACTGCCAGGTAGATATCAGGAG